>CAYJIB010000014.1:0-30096 GCA_964370125.1 uncultured Desulfovibrionaceae bacterium | reverse complement strand
GGGGGAGATATATGCGAAGCATATCCTCCCCACCATAAGCCCCTAATCTCCCTCGAACAACAATATAAGATAAATAAAGTATATAAAATAACTATCGTGAAATGGTAACTTCCATTAAAGAAATCAAAAGCCCAAAAAAAGGTCTCAAAAAACTTAGTCCCCTGTCCCCCCTCCCACAACAATAAAAAATCATTTCTTAATAATGCAGAAATCCATATTATTTCTAAAATTCACTTTCATTGGGAGTATGTATGAGAAAACTTATTGTTGTGGCTTATGAGTCAGAGTTTAAGGCAGATGAAACGCGTCTAGCATTTTTAAAAATGCAGCAAGATTATCTTGTCAATATTGAGGACGCTGTGGTTGTTGTGCGCAATGCTGAAGGCAAGGTCAAACTTCATCAGCTTTATCGCCTTACGGCGAGCGGTGCGCTTAGCGGCGGTTTTTGGGGCACTTTGATCGGATTGATTTTTCTTAATCCTTTGCTTGGCCTAGCAATTGGTGCGGGAAGTGGTGCGATTGCTGGCGCTTTGACCGATGTTGGAATCAATGACAAATTTATGAAAGAACTTGGGCAAAGCTTAAAACCTTCTAGCTCAGCTCTTTTCATTCTGGCTGATACTGATCTTAGCGATAAGGTGCTTGAGGTATTAAAGGGAACTGGCGGTACGATTCTGCAATCATCGCTGTCGCATGTTGATGAAGACCGCTTGCAAGCGGCTTTAAGTGATAAGGGTGAGACTGAGCAGGTGGTTGACGTTAAACCAACAAAAGAAAGGGTAGCTGTAAAGCTTGAAAAGGTTGAAGACGCAAAGGACGTTATTCCTTTAGAAGAAATTTAAAATACGCCATTAAAAAAGACCTCTGCAAGCTTTAGTGCAGAGGTCTTTTTTTGTAAAAAACATTATTTTGAAGAGAATGGCTTGGCTTAAGGACCTTAATCAATATGAGGCATTTAGACAGTGCCTTTAAGGCGAGTAACCGCACGCTTAAGCGAAGCTTCTGCACGTATAACATCAAGATCTGGTGCTTTATCTGAAAGGCGTTGCTCGGCTCTTTTTTGAGCTTCTAATGCACGGTTTTTGTCAATATCAATTGTTTTTTCGGCCGATTCAGCAAGAACAAGAACGTGATTGTTCATGACTTCAACAAAGCCGCCACCGATAAAGACATCTTCGGTGATACCGCCATCACGATAATATAAAAAACCAATGTCCAAAGCTGCAAGCAAAGGAATGTGACTTGGCATAATACCAAAAGCCCCATCCACGCCGCACAAGCCAACATAGTCTGCATCTGCCAAGGTAACCACCTTGTCTGGGGTTACGACTTCAAGTTTAAGACGGGTATTCATAGTCATCCATTCGTAAAAGGATAATGCAGATGGCTTCTTTGCCAAATGGCCTTATGTCATGCTCGAGCATATTTACTCTAAGAGCTGGGGCATAAGGCCCTGCCATTTTAATTATTGTAGAGTGTGTTCATAATTGGCTTTGCCTGTATTAAGCAAAAGCGCAATATATGGATACGCTCTTAGTCTTTTTGGCGCGCTTCATACTTCGCCACAGCCATTTCAATATTACCAACCATGTAGAAATCACTTTCTGACAAGTGGTCATAATCGCCTCTAAGGATACCTTGGAAGGCTTTGATTGTCTCAGAAAGAGGCACATAAGCACCTGGCGTTCCTGTAAAGGTTTCTGCGACATGGAAAGGCTGAGAGAGGTAACGTTGCATACGTCTTGCACGGGCAACCGTGAGTTTGTCTTCGTCTGACAATTCGTCCATACCGAGAATGGCGATAATATCTTGAAGTTCTTTGTATTTTTGCAAGGTTACCTGCACTTGACGGGCTACATTATAATGTTCTTCACCGACGATTTCTGGCGCAAGGATACGAGAGGCAGAGTCAAGTGGATCCACCGCAGGATAAATACCGAGCTCAGAAATCTGACGAGAAAGTACAAGTGTTCCGTCAAGGTGCGAGAAGGTTGTTGCAGGTGCTGGGTCAGTCAAGTCGTCCGCAGGTACGTATACGGCCTGAACGGAGGTGATAGAACCGTCCTTTGTTGAGGTAATACGCTCTTGAAGGGCACCAAGGTCAGTACCAAGAGTTGGCTGATAACCCACCGCAGAAGGCATACGTCCAAGAAGAGCAGACACTTCTGAACCCGCTTGTGTAAAGCGGAAGATGTTGTCAACAAAGAGAAGTACGTCTTGATTTTCTTCATCACGGAAATATTCAGCACAAGTAAGCGCTGTAAGCGCAACACGAGCACGAGCTCCCGGAGGTTCGTTCATTTGACCGTACACAAGTGCGGCTTTTTCATATACTCCCGCTTCTTTCATTTCGTGATAAAGGTCGTTTCCTTCACGAGTACGCTCACCAACACCAGCAAATACAGAGATACCACCGTGTTGCTTGGCGATGTTGTTGATCATTTCCATGAGGATAACGGTTTTACCTACACCAGCACCACCAAAGAGACCCATTTTTCCGCCTTTTGGGAAGGGGACAAGCAAGTCAACAACTTTGATGCCTGTTTCAAGGATTTCGGTCTTTGTGCTTTGGTCAACGAGAGCAGGCGGCTCACGGTGAATGGGCAAATGTTTTTCAGCGTTAATAGGGCCGCTTTCGTCGATTGGACGCCCTACTACGTTCATGATACGGCCAAGAGAAGCCTTACCAACAGGCACCATGATTGGTTTTTGTGTGTCTACAACAGGCATTCCACGGACAAGACCTTCAGTTGCGTCCATAGCGATGGTACGAACAAGGTTGTCACCAAGGTGTTGTGCCACTTCACAAATCAAATCAGGCGCATCAGCATTGTTCGGATTGTTAATTGTCAAGGCGCTCAAGATATTGGGCAGGTGACCTTCTTCAAAAGCCACGTCTACAACGGCACCAATAACTTGAACAATTTTACCAGTCGGATTGCTCATAATACTTACGCTCCCTTAAATTCAATAGCCTAGGTTTTATAGTAAAATGCCATTACGCAATCAAGGCTTCAGATCCGCTCACAATATCCATAAGTTCGGTTGTGATCGAGGCTTGCCGTGTTTTGTTGTAAAGCAGGGTGAGGGCTTTGGTCATGTCGTCACAATTTCTTGTGGCATTGTCCATTGCCGCCATACGTGCAGCGTGTTCTGAGGCAGAAGTATCAAGTAAAGCACGATACATTTGCACCATAACAAAGCGGGGCACAATTTCAGCGAGTAAGGCTTGTACATCGGGTTCATAGACATAATCTTCCCGATTGTTGTCTAGAGTTTCTTCTTGACCTTCTTCAGCACTTTGAGGCTCAATAGGCAAAAGCTGTTGAACTTTTGGTTCTTGCTTTGCGGCATTAACAAATTCGCCATAAACAAGCAAGACTTCATCAACGCTTTGTGCTGTGTAATCGGCAATGATTTTCTTGCCAATTTGTGTAGCCAAAGAAAAATCAAAGTCATTGAGTACATTGGTATAAAATGAATGAAAGGCAAAACCTGCTTTGTTTACGGCGTCACGCCCTTTTTTTCCAACGCAGATAAAGCGAACGTCCATGCCTTCTTTTTGCTTTTCTTCGGCAAGCTTAATAGCCTTTGTGATAAGGTTTAAGTTAAAGCCGCCGCAAAGCCCTCTGTCAGAGGTGATAAGAAGGATAAGGAGCTCTTTCTTTTCATCGTGATGCTGCAAGAGCGGATGAGAAGAAGTGTCTGCTTTTTTTGCCAAGTCGCCAAGCACAGAGCGAAACTTTGAGGCATAAGGGCGAAAACGCTCAATGCGATTTTGCGCACCACGAAGTTTTGCCGAAGCCACCATGTACATCGCCTTGGTGATTTGCTTGGTTTTGTGTATTCCAGTGATTTTTAATTTCACATCTTTTAATGAAGCCATGAATCTCCCCTTCTTTCAAGAACGACAGTGAATGCACTAAGCATTATGCCGTAAAGGTTTTGGCAAACTCTTCGATAGCGACTTTAAGGCGTGCTTCAAGGTCCGCGTCCAAGGCCTCTCTTTCAACGATGTCACGCAAAATGTCGGCACGAACAGTGCGAACATGAGAAAGCAAGCCCTGCTCAAAAGCCGGCACATTTTCAACAGCGACAGCGTCCATAAAGCCACGTGTAGCGGCATACATAGAGACGACTTGTTCTTCTGTTGGAAGGGGCTCAAGGTTTGGTTGCTTAAGAAGTTCAACAAGGCGAGCACCACGATCAAGCTTTGATTTTGTGGCTTGGTCAAGGTCAGAACCAAATTGCGCAAAGGCCGCAAGTTCACGGTATTGGGCAAGGTCAAGACGCATGGTACCGGCTACCTGCTTCATGGCTTTGATTTGTGCCGCACCACCTACACGAGATACAGACAAACCAACGTTAACCGCTGGGCGAATACCTGCGTTAAAGAGGGTTGGCTCAAGATATACTTGACCGTCTGTAATAGAAATTACGTTTGTAGGGATATAGGCAGATACGTCGCCTGCTTGTGTTTCAATGATGGGCAAGGCTGTGAGAGAACCAGCGCCAAGCTCATCGCTCACCTTTGCCGCTCTTTCAAGGAGGCGTGAGTGGAGATAGAAAACGTCACCAGGATAGGCTTCACGGCCTGGAGGACGACGCAAAAGCAAGGACATTTGGCGATAGGCCACGGCTTGTTTTGAGAGGTCATCGTATACGATAAGGGCGTGCTTGCCATTGTCACGGTAATACTCAGCCATGGTACAGCCAGAATAAGCCGCAATATACTGAAGAGGTGCTGGCTCAGAGGCTGTTGCGGAGATGATGGTTGTGTATTCCATAGCTCCGTTACGGCGCAAAATGTCGGCTACGAGGGCAACAGTTGAGCGTTTTTGACCGATGGCGACATAGAAGCAATGCACATCTGTATTTTTTTGCGCAAGGATGGCGTCAATACAGATAGAGGTTTTGCCTGTTTGTCTGTCACCGATGATAAGCTCACGTTGGCCACGTCCGATAGGTGTCATGGCGTCAATTGCCTTGATACCTGTAACCATTGGCTCGTGTACGCTTTTTCTGGCGATGATCCCTGGGGCTTTGATTTCTACTGGGCTAAATTCTTTGGCGTCTAGGGGGCCTAGGCCGTCAAGAGGTTGTCCGAGTGGGTCAAGTACGCGACCCATAACAGCGTCACCAACTGGTACAGAGAAGATACGACCGGTACGTTTTACTGTATCGCCTTCTTTAACGCCTGTATCGTCTCCAAGCAGTGCTACACCGACATTGTCTTCTTCAAGGTTGAGCACCATTCCCATAAGGCCGCCTGGAAATTCAAGCAATTCCATCGACATGGCATTTTCTACGCCATATACACGTGCGATACCGTCACCAACAGAAAGGACTGTGCCTGTTTCTGTTGTGGCGACACGCATGGTGTATTGTTCGATTTGTTCTTTGATAATGGAACTAATTTCACTAGCATTGATCCGCATGATTTTCTACACCCCTTGTAAATACTTTTTTTTATAAAGCATGTTAATTTTCAATGTGTGTCATGAGCTCTTGGAGCTGTACCAGTTGCGTTTGCAAAGATGCATCAAGGACAAGGTCTCCAATTTGTAGCACAAGACCCCCAAGTAAATTGTTATTGACTAAGAATTCTAGTTGCAATGTTTTCTTTGTTTTTTTGGACAAAGAATCAAAAATTTTCTTTTGGTCTTCATCTTTAAGGTTTATGGCAGAGGTCACACTTCCGCGTACGAGCTCTTTCTTTACATCGAGCTAGCCCCTAAAGGCGGTAGCGATAGAGGGGATAAGCGTCAAACGCTCTTTTTCTGCCAAGAGGTTGAAAAAATGAAAAAGCATGGGTTTTGCCTTTAAGGCGTCAAGCAGCTTTTTCAAAATGCCCATTTTTTCTGTGACAGAAATGACAGGGCTGTGAAAGATTTTTTGAAGCTCTAAAGACTCTTCAAAAGCTTGAGAAAGAGCGAGCAATACTGTTGAGCATTGATCAAGTGTCTTTATGCCTTTTGCTTCGGCGACTGAAAAGAGCGCCTTAGCATAACGTTTTGCAACGATGTTACTTTTCATTGGAGCACCACCTTATCAACGGCTTCTTCAATCAAACGTGCATGAGCTTGTGGGCCAAGACGTTCGAGAAGGGCTTTTTGTGCGGCTTCTAAAATGGCTTTAGAAGCTTCAGCACGCAAGCCTTCGATTGCGTGTTTTGTTTCGAGTTCAGCTGTTCTTTTTGCTTTTTTCAAAATATTTTCAGCATCTTCACGAGCTTTTGCCAAGATGGCTTCTTGTAAAATTTCAGCTTGTTTTTTGCTTTCTTGTAAAATGGCTTCACGTTCTGCGTCTAGTGAACTTAAGCGTACCTCAAGATCTTGAAGCATTTTTTCAGCTTCAACTTTTTTGGCTTCAAGCTCTTCAAGGTCATTGGCTATGCCATCACGTCTTGATTGCAAGAAATCGTGGGCTGGTTTCCCTGCCGCACGCCAAAAAATGTAAATAAATACGAGAAAGTTTACTATACGTGCAGCAAAGTTCACAAGAGGATGCACGGTGTCCATATCGACCACAAGAGCTGTTAGTATCAATGTCAAGACAGCGACTATGCCGTCTTTTGACATGAAAAATTGCTTTAATGCGTTCACAAATCCTCCCTAAAAGTCCTACACAAAATGTATTTGAAAAGCCAGCAATGCTGACTACAAAACCTTTTGAACCACCAAGTCGACAAAGGCATCTTTTTCTTTTTGCAAAGCTTTTTCTGCCTTTTCTTTTTCAAAGGCGATTTCTGCATTGCTGCGTATCAAGGTCTGCTGTGCAACTTGTTCAGCATCATACACGATATTTTTTGCATTTTCAAGAGCTTTTGAGCGTAAAGTTAAATGAAAATTCAAACCTTCTTGTCTGGCCTTTTCGAGCACTTCTTCATAGTTTGCCATTTTTGCTTCAGCTCTTCCTGTCAAGTCAGCAATAGCGCTTTCAAGATTGTGCATGGTGCCTTTTCTTTCTTTGACAAGGGTTCTGATCGGGCGAATAAGCAAAAGATTGAGCAAATACAGGCCGACAATAAAGTTGATACATTGTACGAATATCGTAACGTTTAATGCAATCACTAGAATACTCCTTTATAGTATTTTGCCTTAGTGGCACAAGGGAAAAAGGTCTAAAAAAGTGTTTTTCTCACAAAGTCCGCAAACACTATACTATGTTTTTGCTTGCATTGCAAGTGTTCCATTGAGCAATGCCCCGTCTTCTACAAAGAGATTTGCGGTTGAAAGAGTGCCTTCAAATACACCAAGTTTGTGTAAGACAGACCTGCGACGCACAAGAGCATCGCCTCTGAAAGTTCCGCTAACAATAAATTCGCCCACTTCAACGCGCCCCTCAACAAGAGCGTCTTTTCCAATGATAAGAGCCCCTTCAGAGCTGATTTCACCAGAAAATTGCCCATCAATTCGTACCGCACCCTGAAAAGTCAGTTTGCCTTCGTAAACTGTGCCTGCACCTAAAAAGGCGTTGATTTCGTCTTTGCTCACAAAAGGGCTCCTTTTTGCCTTTAGCGTTTGAAGGTGTACTTATGAATAGAAACATTGAGGACAAGGCCAATCAATGCAAAATTTACCAAGGTCGCACTGCCCCCATACGAAATGAAGGGCAAAGGAATGCCAACTACGGGCATCAAACCAACCACCATGCCAATGTTTACAAGTATTTGCCAAAAAAAATACATAAAAACACCGGCGGCTAAAGTGCTGCCAAAACTGTCTCTGGCGTCACGTGCCGAAACGAATATACTCAAAAGAAAGAAACAAAACAAGCCCAAAAGCAAGACACAACCAATAAAACCCCATTCTTCTCCAAAAACAGCTATGGCAAAGTCTGTGTGTTTTTCTGGTAAAAAGCGCAACTGGCTTTGTGTACCTTGCAAAAAACCTTTTCCCCACATCTCACCAGAACCGATGGCAATTTGTGACTGTATAATATGATAACCAGCACCTCTGGGGTCATTTGTCGGGTCAAGGAAGGTCAGTATACGCTGTTTTTGATAATCACGCAACAAAAACCATGAAAATGGCAAAAAAAGTGGGATGAGGACCACGCAGACCTTGAGAACATAGGCTTTTATCCCATGATAGATGGTCATTCCGCCTAAAACTGCCATAACAGACAAGGCCGTGCCAAGGTCTGGTTGCATAACAATTAAAGCTGCTGGAACAAGACCAAGGCTTAAAGTCTTAAAAAGTTGGATCCAGCCCAAGGTTTCTTTTTGTGATGAAAGAAATTTTGCTCCAAGCAAAAGTACAGAAAATTTTGCCATTTCACTTGGTTGAAAAGAAAAAAGCCCAAAATCAAGCCAACGCTTAGCGCCGTATACGGTTTTTCCAAAAAAAGGCACCAAGAGCAAGAAAAAAACCGATACAGCAAAGAAAATAGGAATAAAAGAATGCAGGCGACGATAGTCAAAAATGAGACAGGCAAGCATAAAAAAAACACCCATCCCGCCCCAAATCATCTGGCGACGATAAAAGCCAGAATGGGCAATACCCTCTTCAAAACGTATTCCACTGGCTGAGTACAAGTTAATAATGCCAATGACAAAGAGCAAACAGGCAGAGGCGACAAGGGCCCAGTTCATACTGGTAATATAGCGAGATTCAGAAAAATGTGTCATTGCTCGACTCTTTGTAGGCTTGTGGCTTCACTTGGAAAAGATACCGCTTCGCTTTGTGCTTTTAAAAACTCTGGCCCGCCTTCTCTAAGCCGAAAAAAGAGATCCATCACATCACGAGCGATGGGACCAGCAACGGCAGAACCGCCGCCGCCGTGTTCAACCATTACCACAACAACCAAGTCTTCACCCTTAAAATTAGCTGTAGCCACCATCCAAGCGTGGTCACGTTCAAAATATTCCATTTCTTCGCTTTTCAGTCGTCTGTCACCTTCCATGCGAAGCTTAACAACTTGAGCTGTGCCTGTTTTACCACCAATGCGAATACCCTCTCTACGCAAGACTTTTGCAGTGCCAGTATCAACGGTTTCAACCATGGCATCAAGAATAAATTGTCTGTTTTTTTCTGAAAGAGGCAAAGTTCCTTCTGCCTCTACTTCTTCACCCATAAAGATTTGCGGTTTATACAGAATGCCGCCATTGACAAGAGCAGAAACAAAGGTGGCCATTTGCAAAGGTGTCACTAAGGTATAGCCCTGGCCTATAGAAATATTATAGGTTTCACCACGGTACCAAGGCTCGCCCAAGCGTTTTTTCTTCCATTCTGACGAAGGCACAAGACCAGCTTTTTCATGCGGCAAATCGATCCCTGTTGTCTTGCCAAAACCAGAAGCTTTGGCAAATTCGGCTATATTATCTATACCCAATTTGTCTGCTTGTAAGTAAAAATAAATATCACAAGATTGCACAAGGGACTCTTCCATGTTGACATTGCCATGCCCGCCTTTTTTCCAACAACGAAAAATTTGGTTGCCAAGGCGGGTTTCACCATTACAAAAGACGGTCTCTTTTGGATTTATGCCTTTTTCTAAAAATAGACCTGCCATCAAGAGCTTCCATGTGGAAGCAGGAGGATAGACAGATTGAATGGCTCTGTTTTGCAAAGGGGCTCTAAAATTGTCTCGAAGAGCAATCCACTGCGCATGCGAAAGACCAGCCACAAACATATTGTTATCATAAGCGGGAGTAGTGACCAAGGCATGGAGCCGGCCCGTATGCGGATCAATAAGCACAACCGAGGCCGTTTGCTCGCCAAGAAGAGAGACGATGCCACGATGCAAGGCGGCGCTAAGGCTAAGGCGGATATCTTGTCCATTCACAGGGCGTATAGTCATCTGCTTGTTTAAAGATCGTCCACGCACATCGACTTCAAGCTGATACAGACCTTTTTGACCACGTAAAGACTGCTCTAAAACAAGCTCAACACCCTGCTTGCCAAGGCTGTCTCCAAGTGATAGGCCAGGATCTTTTTTGATTTCTTCTGGATTGGCTTCTGCAACATAACCTAAGATATGCGCAAAATCAGAGCCTTGCGGATAGGTTCTTTGCGAGTTGGTGATGATTTCAAGCCCTGGCCACAAATAGAGCTGAGAGCTTATCTGTGCCATTTGCTCAAAGCTTAAATCAGGATACAGCCAAATAGGTTCAAAAGCCTGGACGGTATTTCTGTCATTGCGAAATTTTTTCACCAAGGGTTCAAGCGGAATATGAAGCCAGGCACTTACTTGCGCTAAGGTTGCTGCAATATCAGGACAATCTTCACGAATAAGGCCAAGGCTAAAGGCCGGCAAATTATCGGCCAAAACAACATTGTCTACGTCTCGAATAAGGCCTCTTGAAGCAAAGATACGCTCTTGGCGCAAGCGATTTTCTTGAGCTTTTATGACAAAGTCTTCGCCGTGATGGATTTGCAAATACCAAAAGCGCAAAACAAACAAAAAAAAGAGGCCTGCTACAAAGATTTGTAGCAAGTAAAGGCCTATTTGTGGAGCTTGGTAGCTGTCGTTGTCAACGCTTAGCCGTTTCATAGCAAATCCGTGAACGAGTTATGGTGGCTAATTTCCAAAGAATTGGCACAATAAAAAACTGAATAAGGCTTTCATGCAGCAAGAGCTCTGTATCAACTTCATGAAACTGCAAGGCCGCGATTATCCAAGTAAAGGCCACATTTGAAAGGCCAACCCCCATACCGATAACAATCATAAACAAAAAGGTTGAATTTTCAAACAAAAAATAACCAATAAAGTACACAAAGGCTATGCACGCGTACCACAAAATCGCCCCACCAAAATCAAGCGATCCCATGCCTTCTTGCAAAAGAATCAAATAGGGCGCCACCCACAAAAGCTGCACTAGGTCACGGTCTTGCAAGAGAATAATAAAGCCGACAACCAAGATATCTATGCCAGGGACATACATCTGAATGATAAGGCCGATTATTATAAAGGACAGCCACCATGTGATATTTGCTGCTCGCATATCTTCCTCTACAGTTTGTCCACATAGGGCAAAGTCATGCTGAGAGAGTCTGCCATAGAGCGTTCGAGCAATAAAATATCTTCAGCGTTTTTGAGATCCGCAAGAGGCTTTACATCAATATCAAGAAGATTAGAAGCAGCAGAAGGCTTTACACTGGTGATAATCCCCACAGGCAAGCCCTTTGGAAAGAGGCCGTCAAGGCCTGAAGTGATAAGTGTTTCCCCGACTTCAACTTGAGAATTTTGTGTAACCATTTCAAGTTCTAGGGGATTTTCTACACCACTTCCCATTAGCATTCCAGAAACACGCCCTTTTTGTGTGATAACTGCTATGCGGTGACCTGGGTCTTCAATAAGCAAGACAGTAGCCGTAAGCGGCCCTGCCCTCAAGACACGCCCAAGCACGCCGCGCAATGTCATCACAGGGGTGCCAGGCAAAGCACCAGAAAGATAGCCATTGCTGATCATCATGGTGTGCAGAGTGCCATTTGCCCCCATTTTGCCACCAAGGACTCGTGCCGAAACAGCACGCCAAGCTTCTGGAAGAGGAAGAGAAAAATACTGTCTTAGTCGTTCTAATTCTTCCCTGTCTTCATTATCCATTATCTGCTTTGTGCGCAAAGCCTGCATTTGCTTTTTGAGTTCTTCATTTTCTGAACGAACATCAACCAAATCAATATATTGTTGCCAAGTATCGACAATTGTTCGCTCAACAAAGCGCGTGCCTTGCAAAATAAGACCTACAAATTCAAGGCCAGTGTGTTCGGCAACCACGTCTAAAGTGTTTGTTCGCTGATTCCAGCTATAAATGCCCAAATAAATGAGCAAGATTACAGCTGGAATGAGGATAAAACGCTTGGGTGACATGAAGCTACCTGTGTTTTGACAATTTTTGACAATTTTTTGTTAATACAGTGCAAAGAGCTGAAAAAGCTCACTTAATCCGTACAAACTTCACGCAAGACATCGAGATTGTCCAAGGCTCTTCCTGTGCCAAGCACAACAGTAGAAAGAGGATCTTCGACAACAACAACAGGCAAAGAAGTTTCTTCACGAAGAAGCTGATCAAGACCACGAAGCAAAGCTCCGCCACCTGTCAGCACAATGCCTCGGTCAACAATGTCAGCGGCAAGCTCAGGTGGAGTTTGCTCAAGGGCCACACGAACAGCCTGCACAATGGTGTCTACATGTTCAAAGATAGCCTTGCGGATTTCCTCAGAGGTAATCGCCACATATTGCGGAATTCCTGTAAGAAGGTCACGCCCTTTCACTTCCATCGTTTCTTCTGGATTCATCGGATAGGCAGAGGCAATTTTGATTTTGATTTGCTCGGCAGAAGATTCACCGATAAGCATATTGTATTGTCTCTTGACGTGCGCCATAATGGCCTCGTCCATCTTGTCACCACCAACACGCACAGAACGAGAATAGACGATACCAGAAAGAGAAATAACAGCGACTTCTGTAGTGCCACCGCCAATGTCGACAATCATATTTGAGATAGGCTCTTGAATGGGCAGGTTTGCACCAATAGCGGCGGCCATGGGTTCTTCAATCAAATAGACCTCACGAGCGCCCGCCCCTTCTGCAGATTCTTTTACCGCACGCTTTTCAACCTGGGTAATGCCTGTTGGCACACAGATCATAATACGTGGACGAACAAAGCGGCTCGATTTGTGGGCTTTTGAGATAAAGTGACGAAGCATGGCCTCTGTCACTTCAAAGTCAGCGATAACGCCGTCTTTCATCGGGCGGATGGCCTGAATATTGCCAGGTGTCTTCCCAAGCATTTTCTTTGCTTCAAGGCCAACGGCTAAGACAACAGAATTGCCCCGCATATCTCTTTTGACAGCCACAACAGATGGCTCGCGCAAGACAATGCCCTGCCCTTTTACATAGACACAGGTATTGGCTGTGCCAAGGTCAATAGCAAGATCGGTTGAAAACATATCAAAAATAAAATCCAAAAACTTTCCCATTAGCTTGCACTCTCTTTATTCAATAGATTTGAAAATATCAAAAAACGCCTGTACGAACACATAAAATATCAGCAAGTCTCTCTTGTCATTCTTTGCGGCATAGTGTACATGTATGCCCTATGAATTCATGGAATAACCTTGCTGCCTATTTTCACAAAAGGCACGGTGTGCGGGTTCAAAAGATCCCTCTTGATATCAGCACCACTTGCCCAAACAGAGACGGCTCCCTCTCAAGAGAGGGTTGCGTCTTTTGTAATGCCCAAGGTTCTGGCTCAGGACTTTTGGCAAAAGGCCTAGGTTTACAAGAACAATGGACACATTGGCACAATCATTTCTCCCAGAACAAACGTCCTTGCAAATATATAGCCTATTTTCAATCATTTTCCAATACCTATGGGCCCCCAAAAACAATTTTTTCTTTTCTGCAAAATATCCAATTATTTAAGGATATTGTAGGCTTTTCTGTGGGTACAAGGCCAGATTGCCTTTCAAAAAAACATTGTGAAATTCTTTCAGAAAGTGATTTTTTAGAAAAATGGGTCGAACTTGGGGTGCAAACTTTGCACGACAAAACGCTTCACGCTATCAATCGTGGGCATACGGCTCTTTGCAGTGAAGAGGCCATCATTCGGGCTTCGCGCTCTGGTTTGTCGGTTTGTGCGCATGTTATGCTTGGTCTGCCCGGTGAAGGCAGGACACACTTCATTGAGACACTTAAAAAGCTGAACAATTTACCTATTTGCGGTATCAAATTTCACAATACTTATATCGAAAAAGGCACGCTGCTTGAAACAATGTGGCGCAAAGGGGAATTTCAACTTCTCTCAAAAGAGGCCTATACCGATATGATGCTTGAAGGCCTTTGTCTTTTACGTTCTGATATTGTTGTTCACCGTGTTGTGGCCGATCCTGTTGCGGCTGATCTGTGCGCCCCTTTATGGGCATCGACGGATAAACTCGCTATTACACGAAATATCAACAATTTGTACAAAAAACGCTTAGGTATTGTCCCAAGAAAGCGTCAAAGACGAAGAAATTTTTCAACGTAAAAAAACTGTCTTTTTAATAATTTTTTCAAAATTTCCTGCAAAAATACCCTTTGCATTGTGCCAAAAAATATGGCATTAATGTAAACCGTTAAATAATCCACAAGAGGTGAACTATGTATTACAGCAAAAGCTATATTCCAACGCTTAAAGAAGCCCCAAGTGACGCCGAAGTCGTCAGCCACGCCCTTCTTGTTCGTGCGGGCATGATCCGCAGACTGACCTCTGGCATCTATACATGGCTCCCTCTTGGCCTGCGCTCGCTCCACAAATCTGCCGCCATCGTGCGCAAGTATATGAATGAAGCGGGGGCAGAAGAATGTTTTATGCCAAGTGTTCAACCAGCCGACCTTTGGATTGAGTCTGGCCGCTGGGTAAAGTACGGCAAAGAACTTTTGCGCTTTAAAGACAGGCACGGACGTGATTATTGCATGGGGCCAACGCATGAAGAAGTCATCACCGACTTTATCGGCGACAGTATCCATTCTTATCGCCAGCTCCCTGTCAATCTCTATCAAATTCAGACAAAGTTTCGTGATGAAATCCGCCCTCGCTTTGGCATTATGCGTGGCCGTGAATTTCTTATGAAGGACGCCTACAGTTTTGACCGTGACGATGCGGGTGCGGACATTTCTTATCAAAGTATGTATGATGCCTATGCCAAGATTTTTTCGAGTATGTCCTTACGTTTTCGTGCTGTTCAGGCGGATTCTGGTGCTATTGGCGGTTCATTTTCTCATGAATTTATGGTGCTTGCCGACACAGGCGAAGACATCATTGTATTTTGCACAAAGTGCGACTTTGCCTCAAATCTTGAAAGGGCTATCACCGTAAAACCTGAAAAAACGGAGGCGACTTGTCCTCCGATGGAATATATTGATACGCCCAATGTCCTCACCATTGCCGATGTGTGTGATTTCCTTAATTGCCCACAAGAAAAATCTATCAAAACACTTATTTATGATATTGATGGCAAAGGTGTTGCTGTGCTTTTGCGTGGCGACAGAACGCTTAATGATGTCAAACTCAAAAATTTCTATGACGCTTTAGAAATCGTGCGTGCAAGCCCAGAACAGCTTGCCGCTTGGACCAATTCTGAAACAGGTTATACGGGCCCGCACGGGCTGAAAAATTGTGAAGTTGTCATTGATCATGAGCTTTTAGGCGATACAGACTGGACGGTTGGCGCAAACGTCCCCGGTCAGCACATTCAGCATTTTGATCTTCACCGTGATATTGAAGGCTTTAAGGTTGCGGATTTGCGCAATATCGAAGAAAAAGATTCTTGCCCTTGTTGTGGTGCGCCTATTGAGATGGCTAAGGGGATTGAGGTTGGTCATGTCTTTAAACTGGGCACGAGTTATTCTGAGAACATGAAGGCCACCTTCCTTGACAGCGACGGCACAGAAAAGCCTTTTGTTATGGGCTGTTATGGGATTGGTGTCAGCCGTGTTATTGCGGCCGCTATTGAGCAAAATCACGACGAAAAGGGCATTATCTTCCCGCCGCCTCTTGCCCCTTATGACCTTGTTTTACTACACCTTGATCCTAAAAATGCCGAAGCGACAGCCAAGGCAGAAGCCATCTATAAAGAGCTAGAAGGTCTTGGTCTTGAGGTGCTTTTTGATGACCGAGAAGAACGCCCGGGCATCAAGTTTAATGACGCGGATCTTATTGGAATTCCTATGCAAGTCATTGTTGGAAGCAAGGGCCTTGAGAAGGGCATTGTGGAAACAAAGAACAGAAAGACTGGCGAAAAATCGACCTTGCCTCTTGACGATTTCTTGGCTTCTTTCAAAGCTTGGCATGAGAGCGTCCTGGATTCCTGGAAATAGTAGAAAGGCTGATTGAATGTCTTTTTGCCCTTTGACTGCGTCAGACTCATTTTGTGAATCCCTTATATATGTCTAATATACTGCGGGCTTCCCAAAAATCGTCTTCCTTGTCAAAGAACAAAAATCCTATTAAATCAGCCTTTCCTATACACTGTTAACTAAACACTAAACACTAAAATGTCGAGTATTCAAAGCGTAAGCCAAGTCACACAATCCATAAGGCAGGCCCTCGAAAAAGCCCTGCCCTATGTCTGGGTCCGTGGTGAAATAAGCAATCTCCACCGTGCCGCCTCTCGACACCTCTACTTCTCTCTGCAAGAAGGCGATGCCCAGCTCAAATGCGTCTGGTTTTCCCATTCACAAAACAGCGCCGAAGGCTTCGATCCCCTCACAGGCGAAGTCTTTGAACACACAGGGCAAAAACTCGTCGAAAGCTTACAAAATGGGCATTCTGTCATTGTTTCTGGGCAGTTAACGGTCTACCCGCCACAAGGGGTCTATCAATTAAAGGTCGAACGCCTCATGTCAGAAGGCGAAGGGGCCTATCACTTGGCCTTTCAAGAAAGTGTGCAAAAGCTCGCCCACCTTGGTTATTTTGATCCAGCAAAAAAACGTCCCCTGCCAAGCAACCCCAGCCGTGTTTTTGTAATCACTTCAGCACAAGGTGCTGCTATTCATGACTTTATTAAGATTGCCGAACAAAGAGGCTTGGGCAGTGAAATAGTCATTATCCCAAGTCTTGTGCAAGGCGATGATGCCCCAAGGCAGCTCTGCGCAGCCCTAAAAAGAGCCTATGCCGCACATTGGGCAGATTGTATTGTCCTTATCCGTGGCGGTGGCTCACTGCAAGACCTTGTCGCTTTTAATGATGTCGAACTTGCCAAGCTCATTGCGGCCTCACCTGTGCCTGTCATTACGGGCATTGGGCATGAACCCGATGTGTCCATCGCCGATATGGTGGCCGATGTGCGGGCGGCTACGCCAAGCCATACAGCCCAACTGCTTTGGCCAGAAAGAAAGCATCTTTCTTTGCAAGTAGCGAAAATTACAGGCCATTTGCAAGAAGCCATCCAAAGAATTATCAGAGGGCACTGTCAGCACTTTGAACAAGCGCAAAGGGCCCTTCTGTGGCATTCGCCTCTTACACGCATAAAGCTTTTTTCAGACAAACACCAAGATCTATATTCGCGTTTGCTCCGCCTTGGCCCCGCACTTACAAGGCAAAAGCAAGAACTTTGTATTCGATTAGAAGAAAGGCTCAACAGAGCTTTACTCAATAAATTCAACTATTCACAACAAAGACTTGACCTCTTGCATACTCGCTTACAGGCCCTAAGCCCTCTTGCCCCCCTTGACAGAGGCTACAGCCTCACGCAAGATGAAGAAGGACGACTTGTGCGATCAGTCAAAGACATTCGCCCAGAAGCGAAGATTTCTATCCTCTTAAAAGACGGAGAAATAGCCGCAAAAGTCAATACAATTCAAGTTAATAAGGAAAAAACATGAACAGATATTCAGACAATCGTATGAGAAAAGGCCTCGTCCTCGCCATCTTTTTCTTCATGTGTTACTTTAAGATTTTGAGCTTTGCGCAGGCAGAAGAATTGCGCATACACAATCCAAGTGGCGCAAAACAAGGGGAAATCTTCCCCATTCGCATTGAAAGCGAACTCGATGCCCCCATTGTCAATCTGACTTGGAACGGTCGTACAATCACCCTTCCTCTCAACAAAGACCATTCTGGAAAACGTGCTTTTGCTGAAATCTTGCTCGCCATGCCCTATGAAGCCGCAGGCCCACAAATACTTAGTATTGTTCATGAAGATGTCAGAACAGAAAGAGCGCTCATACCTGAAATGGTCGACTGGCCAAGTGCAAAAATCACCTTGAGCAAAAAATATGTCGAGCCACCAATAGAGGTAAGTGCTCGTATTGAACGTGAATGGCTAAGGGCAAAAGAACTCAAAGAGCGTGTCACACCTGTCAAATATTATGGCTCACTCCCCTTTCATCGTCCTGTAAACAATATTGTCACCTCGCCCTATGGTACGCAAAGGCTTGTCAATGGCAAGAAGCAATCTGTTCACAAAGGGACAGATTATCGTGGGGCAATTGGGACACCTGTTGAGGCCATAGCCGACGGCATTGTTGCCATTTCAGACAATCAATACTATGCTGGCGAATCGGTCTATATAGATCACGGTTTTGGCCTTGTCAGCTTTTATTGCCACATGTCACAAAGGCTTGTAAAAGTTGGAGATCGTGTTTCTGCCGGACAAGTAATCGGTAAAGTCGGCGCAACAGGCAGGGTCACAGGCCCGCACTTACACCTCTCTGTTTTTAGCCTAGGAACAGACATCGATCCAGAAAAACTTTTTTGATCGCCTGTTACCATTACACACCATAAAAAACCTGTGGACAAATTAAAGGAAAGCCCTGTGGAAAACACAAAGAAACCACGCAAAAAAAGTTCAAAACCTGTGGACAATACTCTTGAAAACTTTGAAGAAAGCTTAAAGCGCCTACAAGAAATTGTTGAGACATTAGAAGAAGGCAAGTCTTCTCTTGAAGAGAGCATGAAGCTCTATCAAGAAGGGGTCAAACTTTCTAAGCTTTGTCAAAATCAACTTGACAAAGCCAAGCACGACATTGCCCTGCTTAATGAAGACGGCTCAACAAGTCCCGCTCCGCAATTACACAAAAATATCGATGACGATTTCTTTTAATTTCAGCAAAATACGAAAAAGTTAAAGTAATAGATTAAAAAACAAAGAAGAACAAAGAAAGGATAGGGCAATGAACCATACAAAGAGAAACATTCTTGAAGCCGAAGCTGTTCGGGCTATACTCAAAGATAATGCCAAAAAAGTCGAAGACTGCTTGACGCAAAGTCTGACAACACAAGTGCCGCATCTGCGGGCCGCTATGGAATACAGTCTCCAAGCAGGCGGCAAACGCCTTCGCCCCATTTTGTGCGCTCGTGTGGCTTCTCTTTTTGGCTTTTCAGAAGAAAAAAGCCTGCCTTTTGCCATTGTCCTTGAATATATCCACACCTACTCGCTCATTCATGACGACTTGCCCGCTATGGACGATGACGATATGCGCCGTGGAAAGCCCTCTTGCCACAAGGCCTTTGACGAAGCCACGGCCATTCTTGCTGGCTGCGGCCTCTTGACCGACGCTTTTACTCTGATGGTAGACAGCGCAAACAAGGCCAACATTTCACCCAAAGCCACCTTGAAAGCCATTAAAATTATTTCAGAAGCGGCTGGTTCTATTGGTATGGTGGGCGGTCAAGCCCTTGATATGCGCTATACCAACAACTCAAAACCAGAAGACATTTCTCAAGACGATTTGTTGCATATGTATTCCTTAAAAACCGGCGCACTTTTTAAAGCTTCTTGCCTGAGCGGCGCTGTCATAAGCGGCGCTTTTTGCGACAATGCTGCCCCAAAAGAAGTTTATGACGCCATCGAAGATTATGCCTTCTATCTCGGCCGTGCCTTTCAGATTGTTGACGACATCTTAGACGTCACTCAAGACAGCGAAACCCTTGGAAAACCAGCTGGTTCTGATACAGATATGAACAAGCAAACCATCCTTTCCTACCTTTCTCTTGAAGAGGCAAAACTTTATGCCCTAGAGCTTAGCCAAAAAGCCATAGAGGCCCTTGACCTTGACTATTTTGAAGAAGGAAATACAGAAGAAGCCGCCTTTTTGCGGGGCCTGGCTTCCTTGCTCGCCAATCGCATTTCCTAAGGCTTCATGCAAGAAAGATTTTATTTTCTATACTCATTGCAAACTTTACACAAAAATCCACGCAATTTAGGCACAAAAACATGCAAAAAGCTTCCCTACTCGACAGTATCACCCATCCAACAAATATCGCCAGCCTCTCTCTTGAAGGCAAAGAAAGACTGGCGCAAGAAGTGCGAGAGCGCATCATCTCTGTTGTTGCAAGCAATGGAGGGCATCTCGCCCCCTCTCTTGGCGTTGTTGAACTGACTATCGCCCTGCTCTCTGTCTTTAACCCTGAAAATGACAAACTTGTCTGGGACGTCGGACATCAGGCCTATGCCTGGAAGCTCTTGACAGGCCGCCAAAAAGAATTTCCCACTATCCGACAATTTAAGGGACTTAGCGGCTTTCCTAAAAGAGAAGAAAGCCCTTATGATCATTTTGGCGTAGGTCACGCTTCAACCTCCATTTCTGCCGCCCTCGGCATGGCTATGGCAAGAGACCTTGCAGGCCTTGACAATCATGTTGTCGCTGTCATCGGTGACGGCTCGCTCTCAACCGGCCTCGCCTTTGAAGGCTTAAACCAAGCTGGCGCCTTAAGTAAAAAACTTATCGTCGTGCTCAACGACAATGAAATGTCGATTTCTCGCAATGTTGGCGCTCTTTCTCTCTTTTTAAGCCGCAATATGGAACAACAATGGGCAAGAAGGCTACGTAAAGAAGTGCGTGAATGGCTAAAGGCTATCCCAGCTATAGGCAATGAAATGGCGCAATACGCTAAAAAAACGCACACGAGCCTGAAAAATGTCTTCACACCTGGAATGCTCTTTGAAGCCCTGCGCTTCAACTATATCGGCCCGGTTAATGGACATGACCAAAACGAACTCGAAAACCATCTGCGCCTTGCCGCTTCTATTGACGACCAACCCGTCCTCTTGCACGTCCTTACACAAAAAGGGCGAGGCTATGAACCTGCGGTTAAAAACCCTTCAAGTTTTCACGGCCTTGGTTCTTTTGATGTTGCCACAGGAAAAGCCGTCAAAGCGGAAAAAAGTCCCTTAAGCTATACTGAAGTTTTTGGGCAAAGTCTTTGCCATCTTGCAAAGGAAGATAAGCGCATTATCGCTATTACTGCTGCGATGAGCACAGGAACAGGCACCCTGCCCTTCAAAGAAGCCTATCCAGATCGCTTTGTTGACGTAGGGATTTGTGAGCAACACGCCCTCACCTTTGCCGCCGGCCTTGCAAGCGAAGGCTACAAACCCTTTGTCGCCCTCTATTCTACCTTTGCCCAAAGGGCCTATGACCAAATTGTACACGACATAGCGCTTCAAAACTTGCCTGTTGTCCTCTGCCTTGACCGTGCTGGCCTTGTTGGCGAAGACGGCCCAACACATCACGGGGCCTTTGATATTTCCTACATTCGCCATATCCCCAATGTCTCTTTTATCGCACCCAGAGACGCCAAAACCTTACAAATGGCCCTTGCAAGAGCCCTAGTAACTGATGGACCTCTTGTCATTCGCTATCCTCGTGAAGCTACGCAGGCTTTTGAACTTGAGCACCAATACGAAGCTCTGCCTGAAAACAAAGGGGCTTTGCTTAAAGAGGGTAAAGACGCCCTGATCATGGCAGTTGGCAGTATGGTAACTATAGCACAAGAAGCCGCAAAAATCCTTAAAAATCGTGACCAAGACATTGCCGTCTATGACCCACAATGGCTTAAGCCCCTGCCCTCTGATGAGATTTTGGCCTTGTGCAAAGATTATTCAAAAATCCTCATTGTTGAAGAAAATGCCGTACTAGGCGGTTTTGCCTCTTCAATTCTCGAGCTTTTAAGCGACAACAAAGCCCTTGACGGTAAAAATATTATACGCCTTGGCTTGCCTGACGCCTTTATTGAGCACGGAACACTTTCTCAATTACGAGAACAGAGCGGCCTTTGTGTTGAAAATATTGTTAGGCTCTTTGACAATTTTTGATCGAGGGAAATGACAAAAAATCAGAATATCAATACATTACAATAAAGCTAGAAAAAATCTCACAAAATAAAAGATTTTTTCTGGCTTTTTTTGTGCTAGAAAATTTTGTTTTTGTTACAAAAAGCCCTAGCTTTTTTTCCTTAAAAAATCTATACTTAGGAATATATATCAATATACTCATTTCCTCTTAACTTTGGAGCTTTAATATGTCCCTACAAAGTCGCTGCACCCTCTGCACTCTTGCTCTAGCCGCTGGAACTGTCGCCATAATGGCCACAAATCCAAGCAAACTTGTCTTGATTCTTGGCGCAATCATGCTGCTTGTCTTGATTTTCCTCTTTGTTCTTGTGTCAAAATCTTTGTCACAAGCAGTCGGCTCAGTGCAAAAAATCCTAGCTAGTGAACTCAATATACAAGGACTTAAGCCCGCTGAAATTCCACTCTGCCTTGATGATCATTTAAAAAAACACAAAGACCTACTCTCACAGCTTGAAAAAACTCAAAATGACAATGTGAGTCTAAAAGAACAACTGAACACCGCCAAGAATGAACAAGATAAGCAAAACGAACTTAGCAACACACAAATAAACAATACCAACAAACTCGCTATTAAGGCTGGTGAATCCTCTACACTTATCTTTAAGGCCTTGCGTGAACTCGCCCAAAGAGTTGCCAGCATGGGGAAAAGCCTCGACAATCAACGCAATCGCCTAAACACCACCTCAAGAAATATCGACACTGTCTTGCACAGTGTTGTTGATGTCGCACAAAACGCGGCCTCTACCTCAAAAAGTGCCGACGGCTCAAGAGAAACCGCACAAAAAACCCTGCACGATATTCGTGACGCCATGAAGGCCATGCACCTTGCCAAAGACGGCACACTTCAGCTCAAAGAAACTATTCACGCCTTAGGCACTCAGGCCAACAATATCGGGCAGGTGATGAATGTCATCAATGAAGTGGCCGAGCAAACTAATCTTCTTGCCCTAAACGCCGCTATCGAAGCCGCTCGTGCGGGTGAGGCAGGCCGTGGCTTTGCTGTCGTAGCTGATGAAGTGCGTAAACTCGCAGAACGTACAATGCAGGCGACAGGTGAAGTTGAAACTGTCGTTACCCACATTCAAAAACAAACACAAACCAATATCGAAGCCGTAGAAAATGCTGCCAAACACACTGTCGCCGGTGCGGATTGCGTGTCCTTAGCGCAAAGCAGCATGGACGCTATCATCGACAATATGAACATTGCCGCTGACCAAATGCAGGCCATTGCCGCCTCTACAGAAGCCCAAGCCGCAAGCAGTCAAAACGCTCACGTTGAGATTCAAGAAGTCTATCAGGCCTCACAAGAGACCTCTGCAAACATGCACACCTTCACAACGGCCCTCTTAGAAGTCTCTAGCCTTATGGAAGAATTGCAAATCATCATTCACGCCATAACCACTGGCGATACCGAAGCGGCAAGCTCTTCTTCACAGCTCATCAAGTGGACACCTAGCTTTGCTATGGGAATAGGCACTATCGACGATCAGCACAAGATGCTTTGCTCATATATCAACAATTTGCACAGAGCAATGCGCAATAGAGAAACGAAAGAAGTCTTGCAAGGCATTATCGAAGATCTTAAAGAATACACCATCATGCACTTTGCCACCGAAGAACAATTCTTTGAGCCGACAGACTACCCAGACACCGCTAAGCACAAGCAAATTCACCGCAATTTTGAAAAGAAAGTACAAGAATTTGAAGACGCTTACAAAAAAGGCACGGCCGAAGTCAGTATGGATCTCTTAGAATTCTTAAAAGATTGGCTGCTCAATCATATTAACGGAACCGACAAGCAATACACCTCCTACATTAAAGCCTATCAACAGCAACAATAACTTTTTATAGGGGATGTATTTCCCCTTTTTAGCTTGTAAAGAGCTGACGGTTCGCCTTGTTTTCTTTAGATTTTTCAATACTCTATGGAAATATTTATGGCAAAAGCGCAAATATCAAAAAATTCAATTGTCGATGAAATCAATTCGCCAAAGATTGACAGGCTTATCTTAAAATACGCCCTGCCAGCGATTATTAGCGGTATTACGGGTGCGCTATACAATATCATCGACCAGGCATTTATCGGCAATATTGTTGGTGTACAAGGAAATGCGGCGACTAATGTCACCTTTCCTCTCTTGATTTTTGTTATTGCGATAATGCTGTGCTTTGGCCTTGGTGGAACAGCTAATTTCAGCCTATCCCTTGGCCGCAAAGACATGGAAAAAGCAAAAAGCTTTGTCGGAACCATGCTGAGTTCGGCCTTTATCTCAGGCATAGCAATAAGCCTTGTTTCCATACTCTTTTCTGAACAATTCCTTACACTTTTTGGCGCAACAAAAGAAAATTTTGATTATGCCAATATCTATTTAAGAATTACCGCTATTGGCTTTCCCTTTTTTATCATGATAGAAGTCGGCGCAAGGCTTATCCGTGCTGACGGCTCGCCTTGGTTTGCCATGCTTTGTTCGACAATCGGTGTAATTTTAAATTGTATACTCAATCCCTTATTCATGCTCTATTTTGATATGGGCATGGCGGGAGCGGCTTGGGCCACTGTTGCGAGCCAATTTGCTTCTTCTTTGCTCACTCTTGTTTATCTTTCAAAATTTAAGACCTTTGATATCAGTTTAAAAAGTCTTTTCCCCTGCCTAAAAGCCCTTAAAGCCATTGTCGCTCTTGGCACTTCGCAAGCCGTCAATCTTTTTGGCATCATGCTCGCTCAAATTGTAATGAACAATAGCATCGTTCATTATGGCGCAATTTCTGAATTTGGCACAGAAATCCCCCTTGCCTGTGTGGGGATTATTATCAAGGTCAATTCGATCTATATCGCCATCGTTGTTGGCATAGCCCAAGGTGCACAGCCCCTGCTCAGCTTTGGTTATGGGGCTGGAATGTTTCATAAAGTAGCTGAAATTTTGCAAAAATGCTTGAAATTTGCCATCATTATTTCTGTGTGTATCTATGCCTGTTATCAAATCTTTCCAAGGCAAATTCTTTCTTTATTTGGAGCAGACAACGAACTGTATTACAGATTTGGCGTGGATTTTTTCAGAATTTTTATGTTTACGACTGTGCTTAATGGCATTCAACCTGTTTCAGGAAATTTCTTTGCCTCTATCGGCAAGCCCTTTGTAAGTGTCTTTATCGCCTTAACAAGGCAAATGCTCTTCCTTATCCCTCTTGTATTGATTTTGCCCAGATTTTTTCAAATTAAAGGCATCTTATTCGCCGGCCCAATAGCGGATTTTCTTGCCTTTATCATCACCATGTACTGCCTAAGAAAAGAAATGAAAGAATTAAGAAGTCGAAGCTGATTATCGTAATACAAACATTCCCTCAAAATATTCTTCAAAAATATTCTTCTAGCACTCCACTTGACTTTGCGGTGAATAAGCCATATATTCACTGCATGATTTGCGGTGAATAGAGCATATATTCACCGCAAGCAAGCCCAATTCTTTACGCAAGAGTATTTTATGTGGATACACGAGCATTCAACATGGCCTCATTTTACATGGAATGAGGCAGAACTAAGCACTCAATTGGCAAAAATACGCCATGAGCAAGGGCTTTTGCTTGGTCGTATGGAAAATTTAGGTTTTCCCCTAAGGCAAGAGGCTTCATTGCTCATGTTGACCAGCGATATTTTGAAATCTTCGGCAATTGAAGGGGAAAGTTTATCAAGGCATGAAGTGCGTTCTTCTCTTGCCAGGCGTCTTGGCATTGAAGTCGCAGGCCTTGTCCCCGTAAGCCGAGCGGTTGACGGCCTTGTTGAGATGATGCTTGACGCCACGCAAAACTTTGCCAAGCCCCTTACAGAAAAACGCCTTTTTGCTTGGCACAGGGCTCTTTTCCCCAGTGGATTTAGCGGGATGCACCCCATTGTCACAGGGCATTGGCGCACAGACGGCCATGGCCCCATGCAAGTTGTGTCTGGCCCTATTGGGAAGGAAAAAGTCCATTTTGAGGCCCCTGCGGCAGACAGGCTTGAAGAAGAAATGCGCTTTTTTTTGCATTGGTTCAATGAAGAGTCTGAACTTGACCCCTTGATCAAGGCCGGCATAGCTCACTTATTTTTTGTGACCATTCACCCTTTTGAAGACGGAAACGGCCGTATAGCTCGAGCCATAGGCGATATGGCTCTTGCCCTTGCAGACGCAACACCTTTTCGTTTTTACAGCCTTTCTGCACAGATAGAGCGTGAAAGAAAGGACTATTACTTGCAACTTGAAAGACAACAAAGAGCAGAACCAGACATTACTTCCTGGCTCAGCTGGTTTTTGTCTTGTCTTGGTCGTGCTTTTGAGGCGGCTAAAAAAAGCCTTGACGGAGTCTTGTTTAAGGCCAGATTTTGGAAAGGCCTGCAGGCTTTTTCGTTAAATGCCAGACAGCAAAAAATTCTTGCTCGTATGCTTGAAGACGACTTTGAAGGGGCTATGCACACCGCAAAATACGCAAAAATGGCGAAATGCTCTAAAGATACCGCCTTACGAGACATTCAAGAACTCAAATCTCTGGGGATTTTCTTGCAAAACCCTGGCGGCGGCCGCAGTACGAGCTATCGACTTGGTGAAATGGAAGGTGAATAGTATGAAAAAACAAGATCGTAAAAAAATGCCCTCTTTGCAAAGCGATAAAGACGCAGAACATTTTGTCGAAAAGGCAGATTTAACGGAATTTGACTTGTCTGCTTTTCGCCCGATGAAATTTGAATTTGAGCCCAAGGCGAGTTTGATTAATATGCGTTTGCCGCAAAGCCTGCTGACTATCATCAAGACAAAAGCAGAGGCCGAAGGCATTCCCTATACTCGGCTATATTCGCCTTGTCCTTGAAAAAGCTCTGGCTGGGGCTTTGTAAGACCCTAACCCACTACATTTTTCTCTATACAAACAACACCCCTCACACCAAAAACAAGGTCGCAAGGGCTAAAAAGATAAAGAAGCCAGCGCTGTCGGTTATGGCTGTTAGGAAGATGCTTGAAGCTTGTGCTGGGTCACGGCCCATAGCCTTAAAGATAAGAGGAATTGCCCCACCAAAAAGCGTCCCAAGGAACATATCCAAAAGCAAAGCCCCGCCCATAACAAAGGCAAGCTGCACATTAGCCGTAAAAATCCACACAGCAAATAAAGCCAAGAGCGCCATAATACAGCCAGCAGAAAAGCCCACCTTCCCCTCTCGCAAAACAGCCCCCCAAGCTCGCTTTGCCTCAAAACGCTCCACAGCCAGCTGCCGAATCATTACAGCCAAAGACTGCTGCCCAGCATTCCCCGCCTGATTGGCAACCATAGGCATAAGCACAGCCAAAAAAGCCATCTCTGCTATCGTCCCCTGAAAAAGATAGACCACAAAGGCCGACAAAGCCGAAGTCAATAAATTCACAATAAGCCAAGGAAGGCGCATAAAGAGCGAAGTGCGCCAAGGTGTCTCGATAGTCTCTGTCTGGCCCGCACCCACCATCCCGAGCATGTCTTCTGAAGCCTCAGCAACAATAACGTCCACAATGTCGTCATGCGTCACAAGCCCAAGAATATGCCCCTCATAATCAACAACAGGCATGGTCGCAAAATTATAATGGCTCATGCGGTGCGCAACCTCTTCTCTATCAACATCAAAAAGCACAGCGATCACGTCCTGACCAGCAATCACCTCTCGCAAAATCTTGCCCTCTGGACACAAAAGCAAATTGCGCAAAGACAAAACACCGCAAAGACGCTCATTTTCATCAATAACATAGGCATAATAAGGATGCTCAACCTCTTCCATAACCGAACGAATATGCACAATAGCCGCGTCCGCCGTGCTTGAGTCTCGCACCGTCAAAATAGCCGTATTCATGATACCGCCGGCCGTATCTGGCTCAAAAGACAAGAGTTTACGCAGGGTTTCGGCGTCTTCTTCGTCAAGACGGTTGAGCAAATCGTCTCTGTGCGTCTCTTCTAGCTCGTCAAGAACGTCAGCCGCATCGTCAAAATCCATCTCACCAATAAGCAAGGCGGCTTCTTGTGGGTCAAGCTGTTCAAGCACATCACCCGCAAGATCTTCATCAAGCTCTGCCAAAACATCAGCAGCCTCATTTGTGGGAAGCTTACGCACATAATCCACTTGTTCCGCACGGGGCAAAAGCTCAATATGTTCAGCCATATCAGCAGGATGCGTCATTTGAGCAAGCTGCTCAGCATTGTGTTCAGTATGCAAGGTTTTTTTTGTATCTTCTGTCATAATCGTCACCCAAAAAAGAAAAATTTAGCGCACAAAAAAGAAAAATTTAGCATTTTGGCAAAAAAATTTTTATCAGCACAATAAAGCTTGTATCTAAGAGAAAAAAAGGCTATAAGCAACAAAATCGTTGCAACGCTCTAAAGGTATACCACTGCTCACAAGATGACACAAGACATGAATACACCAAACTTTGCATCTTTTTTCAAAGGCGAGGCACTTTCTCACCTTTATGAAGTCTTAGCCATCTCCCTCAAAGAAGACGGTCAAGACCTTACAAGTCTTGGAATTTTTGAGGAAAATGCCCTTGCCACAGCGCAAATTACTTGCAAGCAAGAAGGCATCATGGCGGGCTTTCCCATTATTCCCCTCTTGCTTGAACTTGCCCAAAAAGAAACAAAGAAAAAATTTGACTACTCTTTTACGCCCCTTGCCAAAGACGGCGATTTTGTTTCTTCTGGCACAGTAATAGCCCGCTACACTGCGCCGGTGTCTTTTATTCTGTCAACTGAACGTGTGATTTTAAATATGCTTAGCCACCTTTCAGGCATCGCCACACTTACAAATCAATATGTCAAAGCCCTTGAAGGCACAAGTGTGCGCCTCTTAGACACAAGAAAAACCCTGCCCGGCCTGCGTTACCCAGAAAAATACGCCGTTCTTTGCGGAGGGGGCACAAATCATCGCCTAAACCTTGCGGATATGCTCATGCTGAAAGACAATCACATAGACGCAAAGGGCTCTATAACAGAAGCCGTAGCCGCACTCAAGCAAAAATACTGCCCCTGCCCGCCTATTGAAGTAGAATGTCAAAGCATAGCCCAAGTACAAGAGGCAATTACCTGCCCCATTGAGCGCATTATGCTTGACAATATGAACAAAGAGACCTTGGCAAAGGCCCTGCCCCTTATCCCTCAAAGCATTGAAGCCGAAATCAGCGGCAATGTCGAGCTAGCCACTATTTACGACTTGGCGACGGTCTGCAAAGAGCGACCACCAGATTTTATTTCCGTGGGACGAATTACGCATTCTGCCCCCAGTATTGATTTGAGTATGCGCATTGTTGAAAAATAGACCTTTTTTGAACGTAAAAAGCGAAGGAAAAGCATGAACACAAAGACGCAAGACAAGATCTCTGCCCGCATTAAAGAATTGCGCGAGCAGCTTGGCGACCAAGTTGTTTTACTTGGACATCATTATCAAGATCAAGCCGTTATTGATCATTGTGATATCGTTGGCGATTCTCTCGAACTCGCCAAAAAATCAGCTGAACTTGACAATCCACACATCGTTTTTTGTGGCGTATATTTTATGGGCGAATCCGCCGCCCTTCTCGCCAAAGAAGGCCAAAACATCTACCTTCCAGACCCAAAAGCAGAATGCGATATGGCTCTTATGGCACCAGCAGAACAGCTTGAAAAAGTCATGCAAGAGCTTACCCAAAATGGCAAAAAAGTGATCCCCCTTGCCTATGTCAACACCTCTTTTGGCGTAAAAGCCGTCGTAGGCAAATACGGCGGTGCTGTTTGCACCTCTGCCAATGCACAGACCCTGCTCCGCTGGGCCCTTGATGAAGGTGACGGTGTTTTGTTTGTGCCAGACAAGAATTTGGCCTACAATACAGCCAAGAGCATCGGCGTGCAAGACTCTGAAATCCTTGAACTCTCTCTCGACAAAGAAGGCAATATCCAAAATAAAGAAGAGGCAAACAAGACAAGACTTCTCTTGTGGCCTGGCTATTGCTTTGTTCATGCTCGCTTCACAACTGAACATATCGAAGCCTTCAAAAAAACAGATCCACAAGCCAAATTGGTCGTACACCCAGAATGTGAACCAGCCATCGTCGCAAAGGCAGACTCTTTTGGCTCAACAACGCATATCATCAATTATGCCAAAAGTTTACCAAAAGGCTCAAGTCTCTATATTGGCACAGAAATCAACCTCGTAGAACGCCTACAAAAAGACCATGCTGAAAATGTAAACATAAAGCCCCTCTTTTCAAGCGCTTGCCCCGATATGGCCATGGTGACACTTGAAAAAATCTGCCAAGTTCTTGAAGACATAGCAAATGGCACAGCCAAGCCCGTCTATGTCGAAAAAGAGCTCATCGCACCAGCAAGAGCCTCACTTGAAAAGATGTTAAGTTTGTAAGATTTTACTTTTTTATTTTTTTATTTTTTTGGGGGAGTTGAACTCCCCCATCAGGCTGTCGCTATCCGTAAGGCTCGTTTCTCGCCTACGGCTAGTGCAAACCCCCACAACTGAGCGGCACTTTCACTTCTTTCAGAAGTAAAAGTGCCGCTCTCT
>CAYJIB010000013.1:0-31097 GCA_964370125.1 uncultured Desulfovibrionaceae bacterium | reverse complement strand
CAAGGCACAATCCGTGACCCAAATGCCCTCTATGCCGGCGCACCACGCCCAGGTGGTAGTAGTAGCGGCTGCTCTGTTGGCGGAAGTGAAGTGTATGACTTGGTTTTGCTTTTGCTTGCAAGCCTTGGCCTTCTTGCTTTGAGGGTAAAAACTCGTAAGAATTAACGCTTACAAATAGACTTTTAAATACATAAAAAGTGCCGTGTTTGATTGCTAGACACGGCACTTTTTCAAGTATGTTTTTCAAAAAAATCAAACGAAAAAGCCATTTCCTCTCCCAAAAACATCTGGACTTTCACCTTTATCTAGTGTTAAATAAACAATCAACTTCATTCCCCAAATTGCAAAATTTTCTGTACAATAAGGAAAAAGCATGAACATACAAAAAGTCATCATTCCCGTAGCCGGTTGGGGGACACGCTCTTTGCCCGCAAGCAAAACAATCCCCAAAGAAATGCTCCCCATCTACACAAAACCCGTTATTCAATACATTGTCGAAGAAGCCATTCAGGCCGGTGTGCACGATGTTGTCTTTGTCTCAAGCCGTGGAAAAAGCTCTATCGAAGACCATTTTGACTATAACCTGCCCCTTGAAAATGCCCTTGAAAAAGGCGGCAAAGAAGGCATGCTGCCCTGCATTCGTCAAGTCGCTGAAATGGTCAATGTCTTTTCTGTCCGCCAAAAAAAACAACTCGGCCTCGGCCATGCCGTTTCTTGCGCAAAAGATCTTGTCGCAAATGAAGCCTTTGCCGTTATGGTGGGCGATGATGTCCTCTTTGCCGATCCAAGCGGCCTTCGCCAGCTCGTTGAAGTCTCAAAAAAATACAATGTGCCGACTATTGGCGTGATGGAGGTTGAAGAAAACCTTGTCAATCGCTATGGCATCGTCATGGGCGATGAAATAGAAGACGGTCTCTATCGTATCACAGACATGGTCGAAAAACCGCCTGTTGGCACGGTCTCATCAAGACTTGCCATTGTCGGTCGATATGTTCTTACCCCCGATCTCTTCCCCCTTATCGAGTCTGTAGGTATGGGCGAACTCGGAGAAATTCAGCTGACAGACGCCCTTAAACAGCTCGCAAAACAAAGAGAAGTCTTGGCTGTGCGCCTAAAAGGCAAACGCTTTGACGCTGGCGATTGGGTGGATTATGTGGCGGCAAATGTCTATGCAGCTATTAGTGACCCGAATTTGCACGATAAGGTGTTTGAGCGGGTTAGCGCAGTTTTAGAAGAATCCAAGTCCAAATAAGCCTATCGTGGCCGATGATTGCGTCAAATTCCATTGTTGCTCCGGTCGAGTACCTTTTTGTACACTCCGCTCCGCAAAAATGTAGTTTTCCTTATTCTCGGCGCACGCAAGGCTTATTTGCTAATTTCGTGGCCGATGATTGCATAAATTAAACTAAACTGGAAAAGCATGTTCGCCTCTGTACTCTTGTGCTGCCAGCCCTACACAAGCCTGACCTATCGCATACCCAAACACCTTGCAGACCTGCCTTGGTCTGCGGGTTTTCGGGTGCTTGTGCCCCTTGGCTCACGCTTTTGTATGGGCCTTGTTGCCAGCCTGCACAAAGAGATCGACCTTCCAGAAAATATCCAAATAAAAGAACTTTTATGGCCGCTTGATCTCTTCCCCCTCTTGCCGCAAAGCCATATGGCACTTATCAAAGACATGGCCATTCGCCAAGGAAACCTCGAAGGTCGCATAGCCAGCGCTCTCTTGCCAGCCACCTTGCGTACTGGCTCATGGCGCTTGCGTGCCTTATTGCCAAACTCTAAGCCAAAAAATTACAGCCCCCGTACGCTCTTTGCCCTCTCACAAGAACAGACAAAAGAAAATTTTCCAGATGAAAACACTTCAAATAACAAAGAAAAAAGCGAACTGACACAAATCGCCCAAGCTTTTCTTTCTGGGCAAGCCACTTGGCAGGCTTCACAAGGCAAGGGGCAAGAATTGTGCATTTTGCAAGTAGAACCCCCTTGGCCTGTACGACCTGGAGCCGTGAAGCAAAGGGCTATCTTGGATAAGCTCTTTGCCGAAGGCGCGCTTTCTCGTAAAATGCTCAACCATAGCCTCAATTATGACCTTGCCCAAAGCTCTGACAAAAGTTCTGTCGACACTATCGGCCCGCCGCTGATGAAGCTGGTTGAGCAGGGACTTGTCCGCCTTTCTCTGCCTGCTGAAATGGACGAAACTTGGCAACAACACGAAGCCTTGCTGCCGCCTGCGCCGCCTTCTTGGACTTTGAGCGAAGAACAAGAAAGGGTGATTGCAGAGTGCGAAGAAAGGCTTGAGGCCGATTTACCGTCTACTGTCCTTGTGCACGGAGTCACAGGGAGCGGAAAAACCGTCGTCTATCTTGAGCTTATCGAACGTGCTTTGCGGCTTGGTAAGTCAGTCTTGCTCTTGGCGCCAGAAGTGGCCTTGGCTATCAAATTGTTTCGAGATGTACGGGAATGTTTGCCAAAATTGTCACTCGAAAGCTCTTCTGTCTTTTTGTATCACGGCTATCAAAGCGCAAAATTGCGTGAGCGCCTTTTTTTTGAAACGCAAAGCAGAGACAGGCCTTGCATTGTTGTTGGCACTCGTTCGGCCCTCTTTTTGCCTTTGCGCCATCTTGGCCTTGTTGTGCTTGATGAAGAGCATGACGCTTCTTTTAAACAAGATGAAGGCCTTGCCTATCAGGCCAAAGAGATCGCTTGGTTCTTGGTCAAAGAAGCCAAGGCCTTGCTCTTGCTTGGTTCGGCAACGCCTGACATCAAGACTTTTTTTGCCGCAAAAGAAGAGCGTATTCCTCTTTTGTCTATGCCAAAGAGGGTGGGCGGGGCGAGTTTGCCTTCTGTTGAACTTGTAAAGCTTGAAGACCATAATTTGCACGACAATATGCTCTCACCGCCAAGTCTTGCGGCCTTGCAAGAAACAATAAAAAAAGGCGAGCAGGCGGTTATGCTCTTAAACAGGCGAGGCTATGCCCCCAGTATGTATTGCCTTTCTTGCGGAAAGACCAAGCGTTGTCCGCATTGTGATATTGCCCTTACCTATCACAAGGCTTTAGAGCGAATGCTTTGCCATTTTTGTGGTTATGCCGTGCATTTTCCTTGCCTTTGTCCGCATTGTCAGGCTTCAAATTTCTTGCCAATGGGGCAAGGGACTGAACGTTTGCACGAGCAAATAGCCTCTGTTTTGCCTGCGGGCTCGGGAGTTTTGCGGCTCGATAAAGATAGCACAAGGCGGCCTGGCAATATGGAAGCGGTCTTGCAATCTTTTGCGGGCAAAGAGGCGCAAGTTTTGGTTGGCACGCAAATGCTTTCAAAGGGGCATCATTTTCCCGATGTGACCTTGGTGATTGTTGTGGACGGCGATATGGGGCTGAATGTGCCAGATTATCGAGCAGCAGAGCGCACTTTTCAGCTTCTTGTGCAGACAGCGGGGCGGGCTGGGCGTTCAAGCAAAGAGGGCCGTGTGCTTATTCAAACAAGAGACAGCCGCCATTATTGCTGGGCTTTTATTAAGGACGCCGATTATCACGGCTTTTATGAGCATGAATTGGCCTTGCGCAAATTGCGTCTTTATCCGCCCTTTATTTGTTTGGCTTTGATCCGCTTTTCATGGGCTTTGGAGTGGAAAGAAGGCAATAAGCATATAGAGCAAGTTGGCAAGCTTTTACGAGAAAAGGCGAGAGAGTATGATGTGCGGGCTTTAGGCCCGGCACCCTCGCCACATTCTTTTTTGCGTGGGCGTATTCGTTGGCAGGCCTTGTTAAAAGGCAGTAATTGGCCGGCGATCCGCGCGGTTTTTTTGGCAATTCAAAAAGAGATTGACGCAAAATGCCGTGTGAGCCTTGATATTGATCCAGTAAGCATGGTGTAGTTTTATTCTTTTTTCTCTGTAGTCTGTTTCAAGATTTTCCCAACCCAAGAGCGTATTTGCTCAAGATCGGCCTGATGGATTTGTTCATTTCCGTTGATGAGGCTTTTTATGCTTGAGAGTTCTTTGCGCAGGCCTGCAGCTTCTTCTTCGGCATTTTGCGCTCTTTCAAGCAATTTGTCCATCTGTTGCTGGCGAGACTGCATAGAATCGAGGGTGACCGCCATATTGTCGAGGATTTGCGTTTGCCTGTCCAAGAGGCGTATGGCGATTTGAGAGAGGGGATTGAGGTCATTGTCAAGGCGCATGGGTGTCGCCAGCTCGTGTGTGACTGCTTGGTAGGGCTGCTTTTGTGTTGCTAAAGCGTTTTGAGCTGATTGGCTCGCTTGCCCTTCATGCTTGGAAGTGCTTTTTTTAATGTCTTGTAATGATGTGACTGTCACATTTTGTGGATAGCGTTTTTGTAACTCAGCTTCAACAGCCTTTGCGGTGCGAAGCCTTGGCATTTCTTCTATGATAGTTTGTATGATTTCAAGTGCTTCGTAGGTAAAGCGCCTTTGTCTGCCTTGTCCGCTTGAGGGGATAAAGGTCTCAAAGCGTTTGCAATAATAGCGTATGCTTGATTCTGGCAGGGCAAAGTGCCTTGCCATATCTGCAAGGCTGTAGAGTGCTTTTTGTTCGTGTTTATTTGTCATGCCGACCTCTTATCTTTACAAAGAGTTTATGAAACTATGCGCCGAATTGAGATGAGTCTTGGCCCCCAATAGCTATTGTTGAGCGAGTCGAGGCGTACTCTTTTTCCTGATGTAGGTGCGTGGATAAATTGATTATTTCCTACATAGAGACCAGTGTGCAGGCCTGAGCGGCCTCTTCCTGTTCTAAAAACAACAATATCGCCAACTTGAATGGCTTTTCGGCTGCGGATATTTTTTCCTGCTTTGAGCTGGTCTTCTGATATGCGAGGGATTTTGACCCCTTGTTTTGTGTAGGCCCACCAGATGAGGCCTGAGCAATCAAAGCCTTTTGGTGTTGTGCCGCCATAGACATAGGGGGCGCCTACTTGTTTTTTTGCGAGTTTTGCGGCGTTTTCGGCCTTTGGCGAGGGCTTGTCATCAGAGCTTAGCCAGTCCATTTCTGGAATGGGGATAAGGTCGATGATTGTGCTGCAGGCCACAAGGGGAAGAAGCAGGGCTATCAAGAAAAAGTTACGCAAGTATTTTGGAAGGAATATGCAAAACATAAAAGGCCTTTATACTTCTGTGGTGTTCGGCAAAAGTGTTTTTTGCTTTCACTTAAAAGACAAGATAGCACGCCAAGGGCTATGTGGCAAGTAGGGGGAAAGAGGGGATTTTTATTGATGTATAAAAGCAAGAAGACATGGAATTTTTGATTTTTCCATGTCTTCTTGCAGGAATTTTTTGCATTTTTTCAAAGTTTTTTTAGGCAAAAAGTGCCTTTGCTTGCTCTTTGATTTTGTCAATGGTGGCTTCAGCTCCGCTAAGGCGACCGACTTGTTCGCCATTATTGTAAAAAATGATGGTTGGCACGCCCATAACTCTTAGGGCTTTTGCGACGGAACGGTTTTCTGCAACATCGACTTTAAAGAAATCAATTTTTCCTTCATGCTCTTTTGCCATGGCCTCAACATCTGGCATAAGGGCCACGCAAGGCGCACATTGTGGACTCCAAAGGTCAAGGATAACAGGACCTTGGTTTTCTTTCAACTTGGCTTCATAATTGTCATTTGTGATAGCTTGCATACTATATCTCCCTATTGATTTTGTGTGAATATAACACAAAAATTCTTCACTGTATACAGCTGATAATTGCGCTGATTTATCCAAATTTTTCTTCTTTGCCTTTTAATAAACAGTAACTTATGCACGACATAGAGGCATTCGGATTTTTGTGCTCTAGCAAGGCAAATTCTTTTTTTGCGAAATGAGTATACTCTTGTCTTCCAAAAAACACTCACTCACGCACACATAGAGGCTTTGGATTTTGTTCTTTGGCTAGGAAAAGCCCATTTTTGCGGAGTGAGTGCACTCTTGTGGTGCACGACATGGAGCAAAAATGGGTTTTGACACCGCCAAAGGACAAAAGACAATGCCTCTAATGTTTGATGTGGGCAAAGGCGGATAAAGCCGCCCTCGCTCCATCTGCTGCAGCGGTCACCACTTGGCGCAAAGAAGTGTTTCTGACATCACCCGCCGCAAAAATCGCAGGGTGTGAAGTGTGCATATCCTCATCTGCGATAATCCAGCCGTCTTCATCACGCTCAACAACATCTTTTACAAAATCGGCATGAGGCAAAGTCCCAACAAAGACAAAAACGCCGTCAACAGCGATCTCGCTTGTCTCGCCGCTTTTCACATTCTTTATCGTGACACCTTCAACCATATCCTTGCCATCGATGCTCTCAACAACACTGTCCCAAACAGGCTCGATTTTAGGATTGTTTAGGGCTTTTTCGGCAACGATATGATCGGCTCTCAATTTGTCACGTCGGTGAATGAGATACACTTTTTCAGCAAATTGTGTTAAGTAAGCGGCCTCTTCCACAGCGGTATTGCCACCACCAACGACAGCGACGGTCAGGCCGTCAAAAAAAGCGCCGTCGCAAATAGCGCAATAGCTCACCCCACGGCCAAGCATGGTCATCTCGCCAGGGCAGCCGAGTTTTCTAAAATAAGCGCCCGTTGCGATAATGACGGCTTTTGCCTGAAGAGGGCCGTCTTCTGTGTGAACAATTACACCTTCATGGTCGGCAAGAGGCTCAAGCTCTGTGACGGTTGCGGTGCGGATTTCTGCCTTTAAATGTTCGGCATGGGCTTTAAAAGAAGCGGCTAAGGCCTCACCACTTGAATGGATAATGCCGGGCCAGTTTTCGATTTCATAGGTCACAAGGATTTGCCCGCCAGGATTGGCTTTTTCAAGGAGGAGGGTATCAAGCCCGGCTCTTCTTGCGTAAATAGCAGCAGTAAGACCTGCTGGGCCTGCTCCAAGTATGATAAGTTCGCGTTGTTCCATAAAAATTGCTCACAGGGTTAAAGGTGTGTTTTGTAAAATTTTTTCAAGTTCATTGCCATTTTTCAAATTGTTTATTTTTTGCTTTGTGCCGATAGCAGAGCATAAGCTTTTTGATATATTTCATAAATGGCGCAAAATCTGCCATAATGCGTATAGCTTTTTTTATTTGACATATCTTCAAGAGCGGGAAGGTTTTTTTTCAAAAGACTGGCAAGCAAGTTGGCAAGAGCCACAGGATCGCCCTTTGCTGTGAGATGGGCCTTTTGTTGATTGGCTTTTGTGTCTTCAAGAAGTTCAAGATTTTCAGCATGATTGAAGCAAACAAGATTTTTTTTGACACACCAAGCCTCTTGAATAGCCAGGGCTGCAACAAGGCTATCGCTCGTCAGGGCAAGGACAGTGTCGGTGCGAGAAAAAAAATCTTGCCTTTCGTGTTCAGCAAAGATAGCAAGACGAGAAAAGCAAAAATGCTCTGCGGCTTCTTCAAAAAGTTCTTGAGAAAGATCTTCGCTGTCGACACAATAGACCTCATAAGGGGGAATGTTGTCCATTGTATCAAGCAGGTCAAGTGCTTGAAATAAAACGGTATGCCCTTTTTCTCTCACCAAGGGGCCAGCGCTCAAAAAAACATGATGCTTCGCTGGGTGTGCAAGCTGTTTGTCTTGTGTATTTTCATTAAGAGCAGAAAAATCGTCAATGCTTGGGCCTATGACAAAGGTCTTGTCCTTTATTGCGCCAAGGCCTGTCACTTTTTGCCGTAATTGCTGATTTGTGCAAATGAGGCTGTCAATGTGAGCGTATCTTGGCTCAAGTTCAGCGCTCAGCTTGCTTAAAGAATGGATATGGAAAAGCTTGTCTTTTTTTATTTTTTTTAAAGAAAGAGCGGTCAAGGCCGAAAGATCGTCTTGACTGTGTACAATGTGGATGCCTTTTCGGTACAAAATCCATAAGAGCTTTAGCAAGAGGCCAAGGCCTGTTGGTTTATCGATGTTAAGGGGGAAATGTGTGATACCTTCAGCTTGTAAAAAAGGCAAGAGAGGGGATGTATTTGGGCAAGCGACAAAGAGGCGCACAAGGTCGGACTTTTGCTGTTCTTTGAGCAAGGTGCAAACTTGTTTGAAGCGGTCTCCTTTGTTTGTGTTAAAATCAAGCACAAGCACGGCTCTTTGTTCTGCGCTTTTTGTTGTGGTTTGATTTCTTTCAGTGGCGTCTGTTTTGTCATTTGCTAGGTCTTTTGGCGCGTCTTTAGAGACAGTGCCCAAAAGGTCTGTTTCTAGTTCTTGCCCGCTTGCACTTGCAAAAAGCAAGGATTGTGATTGCAGAAATTTCAAAAAGCGCTTCCTTCTCGCACAAGCTCTTTGTCCAAAAATTGACGTATAATTTTTGCTACCGGCCCTGGTTTTCCGTCGGCTATAATATGATCTTCATACTTTACGGCACCAACGCAGGCGTGTGAAGTCCCAAGAATCATCATTTCTTTTACCGTGGGCAATTCGCTTTCAGGTATGTCACGCATAGCCACAGGCATTTGGGCTTTTAAGTATTCATAGGCCTTGAGCATGGTTGTTCCCGCAAGAATATGCTCGGGCATGGGGACTGTAAAGATACCGTCTTTGTCGACAATGGCCACAGAGGCGACGGCGGCTTCTGCGAGGCAATTATTGTTGTCAAAAGAGAGAGCCAAGTCGACATTTTTTTCTATGGCTTCTTGCACCATCATGACACTTGTGATGTAATTGGTGGTTTTTAAGCGAGTAATGAGAGAGGATTTGAGAGGAATATTTGAACGGCAAGTGGTCAGGCCTTTTTCATACCATTCTTCAGGATGAGGTTTGTAGTCATAGACGACCACATAGAGCGAAGGCGTATCGCATTCAAGAGGGCTTATGCCAAAGCCGCCCATGCCTCGTCCAACAAGGACACGGATATTGGCATCGGCCACATCAGCGGCCTTTGCGACTTCCATAATGATATTGCCGATTTCTTCAAGGCTGCAAGGAAGGGAAAGCTTTATGCCTTCAGCAGAATGTTTTAGACGCTTTAAATGATCTTTTACATTGATGACGGTTCTTTCTGTGATGAGCAGGGTTTCAAAGACAGCGTCCCCTCTGTGCACCAAATGATCGTCCATTGGTACAAGCATACAGCGGGCATCACGACAAATAGCTCCGATGCGGTGTTCATAAAAAGCGAAAACCTTTTTTTCTATAGGCCGAGGCAAGGCCATTACCTTTTCGTTCCATTCTTTTGCATCAAGAATTTTGATCATCAACTTTTCCTTCCTTCAACTTTGTCCAGCAAAAAACAGCAAGTTCGCATTTTTATGCTTTTTGTTGCCGCCCCTGTTTTTCACAGAGGCGGGCTTTTTTGGTCAGTTAAATTACGGAAGCACTGATTTAATTGAATTTTTGCTCTTTAGCAGCTGGTTCTCTATATCTCTAAGGCTCGTTCCTCGCCTAAGAGCTACAGCACTTCGTGCTGCCCTTTGGGTAGGAAGGAAGGCGAATTTCGGGAAGCCTGTGGTATATTAGACATATATAAAGGATTCACGAAATGAGCCTGACGCAGCTAAAGGCAAAAAGGCATTAAATCAGAGTTTCCTTACATAAAGGCTTTGGGATTTTTAATACCAAAGAGGCCTTTTTCGTGCATCATTTCCGCAATTTGCACAGCGTTAAGGGCGGCACCTTTGCGGATATTGTCAGAAACAATCCACATATTGAGGCCATTTTCGATGGTTTCGTCTTCACGAATACGGCCAACAAAGGTCTCGTCTTCACCAGCGGCGTCGATAGGCATGGGATACATTTTTTCTGCTGGATTGTCATAGAGCTGTATGCCTGGGGCATTTGCCAAGATGGCACGAGCTTCTTTGGCGGTCATTTTCTTTTCTGTTTCGATATTTACAGATTCTGAATGCGCATAGAAGACAGGCACACGCACGCAAGTGGCGGTAACGAGCACGGATTCATCAAGAATTTTTTTGGTCTCGTTCACCATCTTCATTTCTTCTTTTGTATAGTCATTTTCAACAAAGGCGTCGATGTGCGGCAAGCAGTTAAAGGCTATTTGATAGGGATAGACTTCTGGGGTGGTCTCTTGCATGTTGAACATTTGGCGCACTTGGTTTTCGAGTTCTTCGATGGCTTTTTGCCCTGTGCCAGAAACAGATTGATAGGTAGAGACGACAACACGCTTGATTTTTGCGACATCGTGCAAGGGCTTAAGAGCCACCACCATTTGAATGGTTGAGCAATTAGGATTGGCTATAATGCCTTGATGATCTTCAAGGGCTTCGGGATTGACTTCAGGCACAACGAGAGGACAGCGATCGTCCATGCGCCAATGGCTTGAATTGTCAATAACCACACAGCCAGAAGCGACAGCGTGCGGGGCGTATTTTGCTGAAGTGCCACCACCGGCAGAAAAAATTGCTACGTCAACGCCTTCAAAGGATGTTTCTGTAAGCTCTTGAATGGTGATCTCTTCATCACCAAAGGTCACTTTTTTTCCTGCAGAACGAGCGGAAGCTAGGGGGACAAGCTTTTTGATGGGGAAATTGCGGGCTTTGAGGGTTGCGAGCATTTCACGTCCAACAGCTCCAGTAGCGCCGGCAACAGCAACAACATAAGATTTTTCATTCATGAGGACACCTTTTTGTTTTAAAATAATGTGAAAAAGTAAACTATACCAAAATATAAAATCATGCAAGCCTTAGGGAGCTTTGGCGGCAGTTTAAAAAAAGCCTAATTTACAATCCTTCCTTTTTCAAGATAAAGGCCAAGTTTGGGCAAGTTTTTTTGCAATTCTTCGACAATATGTTCATGGCAAGTAAAGAGCAAAATCTGATGCCCTTCCTGGCTTTTTCCGCTAATGGGGTCAACATATTTTTGAGACATTTCTTCAAGGCTGTGCAGGCTTCGCTGACGGCGATTGCTGTCAAAATTGACAAAGATATCGTCCAAAATAATGGGCAGGGCGACAGCTTGAGCGGCATGGTTTCTTATATGCGCAAGGCGCAAAGCCAAATAGACCTGCTCTTGGCTTCCACGGCTTAGAGATTCGCTTGTGAGCGGTGCGCCACCAGCGCCAATAACTGAAAGCGAGGCATCGTCCAAAGAGGTGATTACCTGCTTCCATGTTCCTCCGCTGATGCTTTCAAAAATCTGCGAAGCTCTTTTCATTACGGCAGGTTGTTGCTCTTTTTCAAAAGTTTTCTTTGCCTCAAGAAAGACCTTTTCAGCAAGCACATAGGCCGCCCATCTCTTGCCAAGTTGTGCCAATTTTTCACAAAGGCCTTGTCTTTTATTGCGAAGCTTTGCCAAGCGGGTTGAGGCTCGCAATTCTTGCAAATTGTTTTGAAGAAGATGCGCCTCTTGTCCTGCCTTTTCGTATTGTGCTTGTAGCTCAGTTTCTTTTTCTTTGATTTCAGCAAGTTGCATAGCTAAATTGTCTTTGTCCATACGAAGAAAACTGTCTAAGAAAAGCGCAAAATAGGCCTCTTTTGAAAGTTCTTTTGCCTCTTTGTCTTCGCTTGATGCAGCGTATTGCAAAGAGCGCAAGCGCAAATCGTCTTCAAGCATGTCTTTTTTGGCAACAAGATTTCTCAGCTCTTCATCGTCTTTTTTGGCTTTTTCAAGGCTTTTGTGCAAGCTGTCAAGAGCGGGCAAAAAGCTGTCAAATGAGCCTTGCTGAAAAAGTTCTTGCGCAAAAAAATCTTTGCCTAGTTTTTCAGTAAGTTGTTTTAATTGCGTTTCAAAGCCTTCAAGCTGCCTTGTGTGATGTTCTATGTGTTTGTCAAATTTGGCTTCTTCATCAAGGCTCCCTAGCAAGGCAGAGATATGTGCTTTGGCTTGGGAAGCGGCTTGTGGTGAAAGGTCTGTCGGCAGGCCAAGACTTTGTAAATGCGCCTGCCAAGAAGCCAGAGCTTGCCTGTGTTTTTCGTGGAGTCTTTCATATTCTTGCTTTGCTTCTTGGTATCGAAGAGAGGCTTTTTTGAAAGCAAGCTCCGCTTGTTGCACTTTTTCTTGTGCTTGTTGTTTGTGCAATCTTTCTTGTTCTTTGGCTTGCTTTTGTAAAAAATCTTCAAAGGCCTGTGCAGAAGCTTCTTGTGTTTGCCAAGCCCTCAGGCTTTGCCTTTGAAAAAAGCCCAAAATACACAAGAATACAGCCACGGCGCAGGTTGCCACAGCGTACCAAGCATTGTAAGGCAAGGCATGTAAGTATTGTGTGTTTTTTGTTAAAAAAACACAGGCCACAGCCAGAAGCACAAACACAAAGGCCGCCGCAAAGAAAAAAGTAGGCTCTTGTGGTTTTTTTGCTTTTTTTTGTGCGTTTAAGGTTGTTTTGAGCAATGCTTCTTTTGCAAGTTTTTGATCGTTTTCAAGGCCTTCTTCTTTCTTTGACTGTGCTTTGCTTTCTTCAAAAAACGCTTCTGCCTCGTGGCAAGCCTCAAGGCTGCTCTCCAAAAGTTTTTCTTGCCTTTGGTAAAGCGTAAAGGTTTCTTGCATTGAACTTGCGCAGGCCTCTCCCCTTTGGACAGATGAGATGTCTTGGAAATGTTGCCTCTTTTGTACAATGCTTTCAAAAGAGCAAAAGCCGCCCAGGGCTTGTAGCCGCCTGTGTATTTCTTCTGTGCAAGCCTCTTTTTGTAAGGCCAATGTGGGCAATTCTTCAAGGGCGGTACGCAAGCTGTGCTTGTGTTCTTGCAAGAGCTGGATTTCGCCTGCAAAGGGCAAAATCCTTTTGTTTTTTTGCAGGGCATTGTCTGAAGCTGGACTGTTTAGGCGTTCAAGCTGCAGGCAAAGGCCTTGCCATTTTGCCCATTGGTCCCAAGCCTCAAGCCGTCTTTGAATTTGTCGCCTTTCTCTTTCTTGCTCTTGGTGTTTTGTTCGTAAAAAATGGTATTCTTCTTGTTGTTCATTGCACTTAGCGTACAAGGCGTCGTACTGCGCCATTTTTTCACTTATTTGTGCAATTTCTTTGTCGATTTCTTCACATTCATCAAACAGCGCCTTGCATTCATGCTTTTGCCCTTTAGGGCGATAAATTTCTTCACGCTTGCTTTGGAATTGTCCAAAAATACTTTGTGGATCTTGCAGGCCAAGGCCAAAGCTTGCGCCATAAAGGGCATTGCGCATTCCTTTATCTGTGAGAGTTGCCACATTTTGCAATTCGCCTAGAGAAAAACCGTAGATAGAAGAGTATATCTTTCTGTCTACACCCTGCATGAGGCGTTCAAAAGCGTCTATTGGCAGACTTTGCCCTTCTTCATCAAACAAAGAGGCCAGGCCCTTATTGACACCAAAATGACGGCTAAGGCGAAAAAGCTTGCCCTGTTCTTCAAAGCACAAAGTTCCGCCATGCCGTGTTGTTGCAAGGTAGGACTTGCCTTCACTTGTGCGAAGGCTCGGAAAGCCCGTCAGAACACCACGGAAGAATTCGAGCAGAGTAGACTTTCCTGCCTCGTTTTGTCCATAAAACACAGAAATTTTAGGCAATTCATTGACTTCAATATCGTGCAAAATACCAAATTGTTCTATGTGAAAAGAGCGGATATGCATTAAGAAGACTCCATGCTGTTTAGGCACATACTTTCTGCTTCTGAAAGAAGGCTGATAAGCTCGTCATCTGTAAGGTTTTCAAGCATTTTTTTGGCCTGTTTGTGATTGTAAAAATCGCGTAAGGCCAAGCGGCAAGCCTCAAGGCTTTCAGGATCTTCTTGCCAGGTCGCAACAAGGCGGTGGATTTCGCCAGAAAGATCTTTCCTTGCGCTTAGGGTCTCTTTGTTAATGGGGGGGCGGCTTGCAAGCTGTATATCCTTTATCCAAAGCTTTTGCCCGTCGGCGTATTGTGTATTGTATTGCTCAAGCAAATCTTCAAGATTTTCGGGCTTTTGTAAGATTTCATGCAGGGGGCTGCGTCCTGTAAAATGCAAGCGTACAAGAAGGCTCTCGCAAGGGGCCTTGAGAGAGCTTTTGGCTTCTTCAAGGGCTTTTTGGACAGCTTCGTCAAGAGAGTGGGGGCAATTAGGGTCGTCTAAGCTTTCGAGATTGATGTAGATATTTTGCCATACAATGGGTGCAAGGGCGTGGAAATGCATTGTATGCTCAAAGCTTTGGCTGTGCGCTTTTTTTTCTAAGCTCACCAAAAAACAGCCTTTCTCGCCTTCTTCAAGGATATGCAGGCCTTGAATGCAGCCTGGATAAGCAATGGGCGGACTGTCCGAAAGGATCTCTCTTTTATGTATATGGCCAAGCGCAAAATAGTCCATGTCGGCTTTTTTGAGGTCGTCCAAGGTGCAGGGGGCGTACAGGTGCTTGCCCTTTATAGCCCCAACATGAGAGTGCAAGAGGCCGATTTGTGGACAATCAAACTCTTTATTTCTTTTAAAGTACTTTGCTAAATTACGCTTTTCGGTATTTGACGCATAGCTTATGCCATGAATGAGAGCAAGAAGGTGGCCTTGTTCGTTAAGGTGTTGTTTTTCTTCCAAGTCTTTGCCAAAAAAAGTGACATTGTCAGGCCAAGGCACAGCTTGCAGACGAGAGCTTATGGGGTCGTGGTTGCCGTGTATGATGTAGACAGCAATATTGTGTTCTTTTAGGCGTTTACAGCCATCATAAAGGGCAAATTGTGCTTTGATACTGTGGTCTTCGGCATTGCTGATGTCGCCGGCAATGAGCAAAAAATCGACTTTTTTTTCAATACACAAGTCAAAAAGGCGGCGCAGAGCTGTGAATGTCGCCTCATAAAGACGTTCTTGCAAAGAAGCGTTCACCGTGCCAAGGCCCGAAAAAGCGGCGTCAAGATGACAATCTGCGGCATGAATAAAACGGATAGGGCGCATAAAAAGCCTTTTATTTTGTGGTCATAAGGGTATGGAGCCATGTGGGCATGGGGACGGGCTTGCCTTCAAGATTGACACAGGCGTGCTCTGTGCGGCCTTGGGCCAAAATGCCCTTGCCTTCTTCGCCTGTTATGGTGTACACAAAGGTCAAGGAAGCACGGCGAATTTCAATAATTCCAGCACGAATGGTGATAAGATCGTCATAGCGAGAGGGAATTTTGTATTGACAACTTGCCTGTCTAACAGGCAACATAAGCCCTTGACTTTCAATTTGAGCATAGCTCATGCCTCTTTCTCGAATAAAGGCAGAGCGGGCCCGCTCAAAAAGATGAAAATATTCAGCATAATAGACATAACCCATTGTATCCGTTTCGCCATAAGAGACACGGTGGGACAAGTACACATCAGGAGTTGGAAAATCATGCACAAGCGCTTTTTTCATAAGGCTTTCCTTTCTTTATTCTCTTTCTATGCTTTGCGCACAGGGCTTTTTTTACTTCTTCTTTGCGCAAGTTTTTTTGGGCAAAGCGTGGCTTTTGCTGAAGGGCAAAGGCTCACAAAGAGCCCTATTGTAGAACAAAGCCCTAAAAATGCCAATGCTTATGGGCTTGATACTCTTGCTGATGAAGATGAAGAGGCTATAAAGGAACTTGAAAAAGCGCTGTCGACGCCCATTCCAAATATTTTCACAGCCTTAACAGAAAATGAAGCTGTTGCTCTTGCCAAAAAACTTGCACCCAGAGCGCAGGGCCTTGCTTCGTGGGAAGCTTATTTGCCAGCCTTACAGCGCAGTCAACAGTATGTAGCATCTAAGACAGATGGTCAAGTGGCAATCGCTCACGGCTATTTTGTCTTGACTTGGGGCGATCTTGCAAAAAGCCTTAAGCGCTTGATAGACATTTTGCCAAAACTTAACAGCAATCCAGAATTGCTCGCCAAAGAATTTGTCTGGGCAAGGCTTGACAAAGAGTCATTGTTTTCAGGCTATTATGAGCCTATCTTTGACGCACATTCAAAGCGAGAGGGCTCTTATCAATATCCTTTATATCGTCGTCCAAAAGATTTGCAAGAGCTGGATCTTGGACGTTTTGATCCAAAATTTGTTGGACAACGCATTTTTTATCGCATGGAGCAGGGCAGGCCTGTGCCTTATTATGACAGAGAGGCTATTGACAAACACGCAGCTCTCAAAGGGCAAGGTTTGGAATTTGCTTGGCTTAAAGACCCTTTTGACGTCTTTACCTTACAGCTTCAGGGTTCTGGTCTTTTGCGCATGAGAAACAATAAGACAATGGCTGTCGCCTATGCAGGCAGAAACGGCCTTCCCTATGTGTCTATTGGAGAATATTTGCGTGATCAAAGGCATATTCCAACGGAACTTATCAGTATGCCAACCATTCGCAAATGGTTAAAAGACAATCCCCACAGGGCAGAGCGTGTTATGCATCAAAATAAGAGCTATGTCTTTTTTCAAGAGGTCAGACGACTTGGTAATGCCCCTGTCGGCTCTATGAATAAGCCTTTGACGCCTTATGTTTCTTTGGCTACAGACACAGCGATTTTCCCTTTTGGAGCGATTACGGTCTTTAATACGCACATCCCTTATCCAAATCAGCAAAACAATGCTTCCCAAAAGCTCAAAGAAAAAGAGCTTTTTGGCCTTGGCCTGCCACAAGATACAGGTACAGCTATGATAGGCTCTCGAGTGGATCTTTTTTGTGGCACGGGTGATGAAGCCGGCATGGTAGCGGGCTCATTGCGCTCTGAAGGGACGATGTGGCTTTTGCTTGCAAAGGATTGATTTTGCCATAAAAGGGGCGAAAGGCTGAAAGGCAGTGCCTCGGCCAAAGGGACTGAGTCCCTTTGGAAACCCCAATAAATTTGAATCGTGGGGCATTTGAAGTGCTAAAAGTCCTGATTTGATTGACTGTAGGTCGAAAGGCAGCCTGGGCTTGACAAGAAGCCTTTGCATGTGTATCTTGTAATTAGAAGGGCAGCAGTGCTGTTAACACCACTGCCCTGTTTGGGCGATCCCCCTGTATTGTTGAGAATACAAGTTTCAAGCCCGGTATGGATCACTACTCCTGCCGGGCTTGAAACTTGTGGTTTATTTGTTAATAAACTTGAGTATCATGCCAGCTAAAATCCCTGCTATGGTCATAGCAAAAATATCAAGTAGAAGATGTTCCATGGGACACCTCCTTGTTGAAACTCGGAGAATCGCCCAAAAATATTCTAAAATATTTTATTCAAAAAGGCAATTTTTTTGCGTAATGAAACAAAATAAAAATCTTTTGAGAGGAAGTTTCAAAAATTTTCTATAGCTTGACAAAATTGCCTTGATACAGTAGTCTTATAGATGGTGTTTTTTGGGAAAGCACAAGGCTTGCCTTGCTTTCAATCTATCAAATCGAAAAAATCAAAAAAACGGAGACAATATGGCCAAAGAAGAAGCCATTGAAGTTGACGGTGTTGTACAAGAAGCTCTTCCAAATGCGATGTTTCGTGTAGAGCTTGAAAACGGCCATATCGTGCTTGCGCATATTTCTGGAAAAATGCGCAAATTTTATATCCGAATCCTCCCCGGAGATCGTGTGAAGGTTGAACTTTCACCCTACGATTTGAAGAGAGGGCGGATTACTTATCGTATGAAATAATTACGGCCTTTGTATTGTGGCTTTTGCCTGTCTTGTCTTTTAGCTTTAGCTACCGCAAAAGCTCCGTAAGGCTCCGCACAATGAATTGTGCAGGAGTCTTCTTTTGCATAAACAAGCATTATGCAAAAGGTGATTGATTGTGCAAAGCTTTTGATATTTCGCAATGTTTAAGCAGGCTCTTTGGGGTCTGCTTTTTTTTACGCAATCAATGCAAAGTGTAAGGGGAATATATGAAAATCTGCATCATAACAGGCGGCGCTCAGGGTCTTGGCCTTGATATGGCACAAAGCTTTCACAAAGAAGGCTATAAGGTTATTGTCTTAGATATTAAACCTTTAAATGAAGACGGTATAGACTTTATCAAAACAGATTTGTCAAAGCCAAAAGACATTGAAGAAGCCTTTGCCTCTATCCAACAAAGCTATGGCAAGGCGCATATCCTTATAAACAATGGGGCTGTTTCTTGCTTTATTAAGGGCATGAGCGAGGTGAGTCTTGACGATTACAATACCGTCCTCGACACAAATTTGCGTGGGGCTTTTTTTTGTGCAAAGGCCTTTATCGCCTTAAACAAAGGCGAAAATTACGGCAGAATTATCAATATTGCCTCGACAAGATGGCATCAAAATATGGAAGATTGGGAACTGTATGGAATGAGCAAAGGCGGCCTTGTCTCGCTCACCAATTCTCTTTGCGTTTCGCTAAAAGGCAGCCCGATAACGGTCAATGCCATAAGCCCCGGACATATCCACACAGGCAAAGACGAACTTGAAGAGCGTGATCACGCAATACACCCCTCAAATCGCGTGGGTATCCCTCGTGACATTTCAAATGTGTGCCTTTTTTTGGCGCATCAAGAAAACGACTTCATCAATGGCGCAAATATTGTCGTCGACGGCGGCATGACAAAGAGAATGATTTATTGATGGTAATGTTTTTTGAGGAAATCCCCAATGCCCTCTCCCCTTGACTGTTTTCAAGAAAGGCTTATCGTATACTACACACAGGCCTTTGTTAGAAATCGCAAAGGCCTTTGTATATGATTTTCATAATGGAGGCCCTATGGCTGTAAAATATAAAGATTATTACGCCCTTCTTGGAGTTGACAAAAAAGCCAGCAAGGACGAAATAGCCAAAGCCTACAAAAAATTGGCTCGCAAATCTCATCCAGACCTTAATCAAGATGACCCAAAGGCCGAAGAACGCTTTAAAGAAATTACAGAGGCCTATGAGGTCTTAAAAGATGACGAAAAACGTCGAATGTACGACACTCTTGGTCCAAACTGGCAAGCAGGTCAACACTATCAATCTGGCGGACAGCAATTTGGCGGCTCTTTTTCTGGCTCAGGCTTTAGTGATTTTTTTGAGGCCGTTTTTGGGAGCGGCGGCTTTCAGCAAAGAGGCGGCTTTGACAACAATCCCTTTGGTTCTTATTCTTCTCGTCCACGCCGCGGACAAGATGTTGAAGCCGAAATTGAAATTTCTTTAGTCGACGCCCTGCACGGCGGCTCGCACAATATTTCCCTCCAAGGCTCTTCTGGTGTGAATACCTATGCCGTGAATATTCCTTCAGGCGTGCGTGAAGGCGCTCGCTTGCGCCTTGCAGGAAAGGGCAGCCCCTCACCAAATGGCGGTGCCGCAGGCGATATTTTGTTGACGGTACGCTATGCTAAACACCCTGATTTTATTGTAAAAGGCTTTGACCTGACAACGAAAGCACGCATTATGCCTTGGCAGGCTGTGCTTGGTTCAACTATTCGAGTCAGCACATTAGAGGGCTATGTCGAAGTGGCTGTGCCAAAAGGGACAAACTCAGGAAGCAAATTGCGTGTGCGAGGCAAAGGCCTTGGCCCAGTAAGCGACAGAGGCAATCTCTATATTCAGCTCTTTATTGATGCGCCCAAAAATATTTCAGATAAAGAACGTGAGCTTTGGGAAGCCCTAGCCCTAGAACATGAAGAAAAACAAGAATAAATACACATTGATTGAGGAAAGTTATTATGGATACCGCACAATTTACACACAAAACAAAAGAAGCCCTGCGTGAAGCACAAATCATGGCCGCAAGCGATGGGCATCAAGAAATAGATGTTGAACACATGGCGCTTGCCCTTATTCGCCAAAAAAACGGCTTTGTTGCTCGAGTGCTTGAACGCTTAAAAATCGTCTTGCCAGTCGCCGAACAGATACTTATTGACGCGATAAAAAAAATCCCCTCTGTCCGTGGCGCAGGCACAGAACTTGGCAAAGCCACCGTCTCGCAACGCCTTGGGCGAGCGCTTGCCAATTCACAAAAACTCGCCAAAAAACTTGGCGACAGCTATGTTTCTGTTGAGCATGTCTTTAAAGAAGCCCTAGAAGAAGCCACAGTTGACAATCGTGGCGAATCGGGCATGGCCACCCTTTGTAAAACAACAAGGATCTCACCAGAACGCTTTGAAAAAGCCATGCTTGCCGTTCGAGGGCCGCACAAAGTGACCTCTGCCGACCCAGAACAAAGCTATGAAGCCCTTGAAAAATACGGACGTGACCTTGTCGAAGCCGCAAGGCATGGCAAGCTTGATCCCGTAATCGGGCGTGAGGGCGAAATCCGCCGTGTTATTCGTATTCTTTCTCGCCGAACAAAGAACAATCCCGTTCTCATCGGTGAAGCTGGCGTCGGGAAAACCGCCATCGCCGAAGGCCTTGCCTTTCGCATTGTAAAGGGCGATGTGCCAGAAAGCTTAAAAGACAAAAGCCTTTTTTCGCTCGACATGGGCTCGCTCATTGCTGGTGCAAAATACCGTGGTGAATTTGAAGAAAGGCTCAAAGCCGTCCTCACAGAAGTTGAACAATCTGATGGGCAAATCATTCTTTTTATTGATGAAGTACACACAATAGTCGGCGCAGGAAAAACAGACGGCGCACTCGATGCGGGCAATATTTTAAAGCCTCTTCTTGCGAGGGGAGAGCTGCATTGCATAGGCGCAACCACCCTTGACGAATACAGAAAATACATCGAAAAAGATCCCGCACTTGAGCGACGCTTTCAGCCTGTTCTCGTAGAAGAACCGCAAAAAGAAGACGCCATCTCTATCTTGCGTGGCCTAAAAGAACGCTTTGAATTGCATCACGGTGTGCGCATAAGCGACTCTGCCATAGTTGAGGCTGTTGTTCTTTCGCAACGCTATATTACTGACAGGCAACTCCCCGACAAAGCTATCGATTTAATTGATGAAGCGGCCGCTATGATCCGCACAGAAATCGATTCTTTGCCTGCTGACCTTGATGAAGCCAATCGCAAAGTCATGCAGCTTGAAATAGAGCGTGAAGCCTTGCGCCGTGAATCCGACGCCGCCTCACAAGCCCGCCTAGAACGCTTAGAAAAAGAACTTGTTGAAGTGCAAATGATGCAAAAAAATCTGCACGATCAATGGGAGCAAGAAAAGGGCTCTATCGATGCTGTGAGAGACCTCAAAGAAGAGCTTGAACAAGCCCGCCTCGCCATGGAAGAGGCGCAGCGTTCTGCAGAGCTGCAAGTGGCGGCAGAAATCAAATATTCCACAATCCCAAGCCTTGAAAAGCGTATTGCAGAGGCCGAGCAAGCCGAACACAAAGGGCCACGTCTGCTTAAAGAAGAAGTGCGCCCCGAAGACATAGCCGACATTGTCGCCCGTTGGACAGGCATTCCTGTTTCACGTTTGCTTGAAGGGGAACGTGAGAAATTGCTCCGCCTTGCAGACACCCTGCACGAACGCCTCATCGGCCAAGACGAAGCCGTTGATGTCGTTTCTGATGCCGTGCTTCGCAGTCGTGCCGGACTTTCAGACCCTACAAGGCCAATAGGTTCTTTCCTCTTTCTTGGGCCAACGGGTGTGGGGAAGACCGAGCTTTGCAAGGCCCTTGCCGAAGCCCTCTTTGACAGCGAAGACAATATTGTGCGCCTTGACATGAGCGAATACATGGAAAAGCACGCTGTCGCAAGGCTTATCGGTGCGCCTCCAGGCTATATTGGCTATGATGCAGGAGGGCAGCTCACTGAAGCTGTGCGCAGAAAGTCGTATTCTGTGGTGCTTTTTGATGAAATCGAAAAAGCGCATCCCGATGTCTTTAACAGTCTCTTACAAGTCCTTGATGATGGGCGCTTGACCGACAGCCAAGGAAGGACGGTCGATTTTCGCAATACCATTATTATCATGACTTCAAATATCGGTTCGCAAATCTTGCTTGAAGGGATTGATGAAGGCGGTGAGCTTGGGCAGGGTGTGCGAGAAGAGGTTTTGGACTCTTTGCGAAATCATTTCAGACCAGAATTTCTTAATCGCGTTGACGCAACTGTCCTCTTTACGCCCCTAAGCCTTGAAAATATTGGGCGAATTGTCGATTTGCAGCTTGATCACTTGCGAGAGCGCCTAGCCGACAGAAAGATTGTGCTTGTCTTAAAGCCAGAAGCCAAAGACCACATTGCCCTTGCCGCCTATGAACCACAATACGGCGCAAGGCCGCTAAGACGCTATTTACAAAAGCACATCGAAACACCGCTTGCAAAAGCCATCATCGCAGGGCAAATCCACGACGGAAGCACTATCGAAATTGAGCTTGTTTCAAATGAAGAAAATCCGCATCTTGTGTGGAATATACAATAGCCTCTAGCTGAATAATTTCTCTTTAAGCTTAGTAAAAAGCAAGGAAAGTATATTTTATATCCTTTTCTTGCTTTTTTTATGAAGTTTTTTTGCAAAGATTATTCAATGTTAATGTTTTATTGCTTATTTGGCATTGGCAATTGTAGACTTTTGCGCAATTTTCTTGAGCTTGCTTGACAGAAAATGTACGGCTTTGTATAGTGAGCCAACCAATAATGATAGTGGTAAAGAGCAACTTTTTGTAAAATTTTTTGAAAAATCATTTGTGGAGATATTTATGTTTTCGAGAAGAGTTTTTTTGAAAGGTGCGGCCTTGGCTGCGACAGCTGGTGCGATCTCTTTACAGGGAAAGTTGGCGCTCGCAAGTGAAGCAAGTAGCACGGCGAAGGGAGACATGAGCGCAATGGAGGCCATTCTCACTCGGAGAAGCGTGCGTTCTTATACTGATGATCCTGTCAGCGAAGAGCAGATTAGGGCCCTTTTACGAGCGGCTATGGCAGCCCCTTCGGGACACAATACCCAGTCTTGGGAATTTGTTGTTGTCACAGATCAAAGAAAAGTTGATGAGGTTCTTGAAATTAACAGACATCTGGGTATGGCAAAAACAGCCCCTCTTGCGATATTGACTTGCGTGAATTTACAAAAAGAAAATTCTCGTTTGACCGCCACACAAAATGTTTCGGCTGCTACACAAAATATCCTTTTGGCAGCGCATTCGATGGGCTTTGGGGCTGTGTGGACTGGAGTACCGCAAGACGATATGGCATTGATCAAACGATGGCAGAGCGTCTTTAAGCTTCCTGAATATGTTCTCCCATTGGCCTTTGTGGTGATTGGAAAACCAAGCAAAGATTTGGTAAAAAGAGACAATTATGACAGCGCAAAAGTGCACAGAAATGAATGGTAGCTTTTATAGGCTATTGAGTTTATTTTGTAAGGGATTGTATTAAAACAATTTTCTTGAACAAAAAAATCACAAAGAGCGTATTGAGATATTTGAAATTACCAAAAGGCCATTTGTAGAGGTCTTCTTATGGACGAAAAACAAAAAAAACGGCGACTTCTTTTAAAGGCGGCTGGCTTAGGTGTTATCGGTGCTAGCGTTGGCGGCAGTTTGAATTCTTTGGACGCTTTTTCAAGTGAGACAAAAGTGCAGACCACGCCTGAAAAGAAAATCAGTGTGCGAGAAAATCCTCGCAATGGCGATAAGCTTCCCACTCTTGGCTTTGGCTGTATGCGTCTGCCAATGTTGCAAGAAGCCACACACCCAGGCGGCGCTGAAGTAGACGAAGAAGCCTTTTTTGAAATGGTGGACTTGTGCCTAGCCCACGGGCTCAATTATTTTGATACGGCCTATGGCTATCACAGCAGAGCTTCGCAAGTCTTAGTGGGCAAAGCCCTAAAGAGACACCCAAGAGAGGCTTTCTTCCTTGCCACAAAGATGCCCGGCTATTTAAAGCCAAGCCTGACAGAGGCCCAAGACATTTTTTTTGAGCAATTACGAGATTGTCAGGTTGAGTATTTTGACTATTATCTCTTACACAATATGTCACAGGTAAAAGGCTATCAAGACACCTATGAAAAAGAGGGTGTCCTCGCCTTTTTGCAAGAGCAAAAAGCGGCTGGGCGTATTCGCAATTTAGGTTGGTCTTTTCATGGCGATAAGGCCATGCTCGAATACTTGCTTTCTTGCGGTGTAGACTGGGATTTTGCCTTGGTGCAACTCAATTATCATGACCTGCTTTATGAAAACAGAAAACCACGTTGGCTTGGGAATGAGCCTGCTCCCGCAGGGTGGATGTATGAAAGATTGCTTGAGGCCAACTTGCCCCTCATGGTTATGGAGCCTCTTCTTGGTGGGCGCTTAGCCAGGCTAAACAAAAAAACCTTGGCCGTGCTTCAAGCCGAAAGACCAGACATGAGCGGGGCTTCTTGGGCTTTTCGCTATGCGGCAAATCTGCCAAATGTCTTAACGGTGCTTAGCGGCATGACCTATATGGAGCATCTTGAAGACAATATCCGCACTTTTACGCCCCTAGAGCCTCTGTCATCAAAAGAAATGGAGGCTTTGCAAAAGGCCTTGCCCTTTTTGCTCAGTGCAGAAAACATCCCTTGCACGACTTGTGGCTATTGTGTACCTTGCCCCTATGGCGTTGATATCCCCGCGGTATTTTTGCATCACAACAATGCTATCGATGACGGCAATATCCCTGACAGCGAAAAAAGTACAGAATATACAGCTGCAAGAAGGGCTTATTTGATAACGCAAGCAAGACAGCTGAAAGAGTTTCAAGGGCCTTCGCATTGTACAGGCTGTGGCAAGTGTTTGACTAAATGCCCGCAATTTATTGATATTGCAACAGAAATGGCGAGAATCAGCGAATTCAACGAAGAACTCATCCGTAAGGGCTAAGCTATGTTGCGCCGCCTGAGAATTTTAGCCGCTCTGTCTTTTTTTGTGAGCATCAGCTTGCTTTTTGTGGATGTGAGCGGCACTTTTAGCCCGCACTGGTCTTGGCTTGCCAAGGTGCAAATTGTGCCGGCCTTACTGGCTTTTAATGTCTTTATTTTGCTTTGTCTGTTTGCGCTTAGCCTGTTTTTTGGGCGTGTGTATTGTTCGATTATCTGTCCTCTTGGCGTCTTGCAAGATATTTTGGCTTCTTTTTGGCAAAGGCGGTCTTATACCTATAAAAAGCCTTTAACTCTGTGTCGTTGGGCTTTTTTTCTTGTCTTTGTGGCTTCGTGGCCTTTGTCTCTTCCTTTGATTTCAAATTTGCTTGAACCTTATAGCGTCTTTGGGCGTATCGCCACAGACATTTTTGCTCCGATTTGGACGGCTCTTAGCAATGTTTTAGCTGATGTTGCTGAATACATGGACAGCTTTGCTATTGGGCCAAGTCCTTTATTACAAAAAGGTGTGACGGCACTTGGAGCGGCTATTTTCAGTCTAGCCTTGTTGATTTTTTTGGCTTTAAGAAATGGGCGCACTTGGTGCAATACCGTTTGCCCTGTTGGGACATTTCTTGGACAAGTCAACCGCCTTGCTCTTGTCCGTCCAAGAATGAATGAAAATTGCACAAGTTGTGGGCTTTGTTCAAGAAAATGCAAAGCTTCGTGTATTGATTCCAAAGAAAAGCGCATTGATGCCTCACGTTGTGTGGCCTGTTTTACTTGTCATTCTGTCTGTAAATTTGAAGCGATAAAACTCTTGCCCTTTAAAAAAGAGGGAAAAAAATCTGTCAGTAAAGAGCCTCTACATGCTTCACGCCGTGCCTTTGTAAAAGGCCTGGTGCCTGTAAGTATTGGTGGGCTAGCTTTGGCTGGCAATACAAAAGCCGCCACTTATGGCGAGGCAAAAGAGAAGGCTTCGGGAAATCAAAGGCAGGTTGAGGCTTTGTCAGAAGCAAAAAGTCGCCCTGAGCGAGAACGACCGATAAGGCCGCCGGGTTCTGTTGGTCAGCGTTATTTTATAAAACATTGCACAGGCTGCCAGCTTTGTGTAGCGGCTTGTCCGCACAATGTTTTGCGCTCTTTTGATAGGGGGCTTGCGAGCTTGCAGCCCACAATGTCTTTTGAGCACGGTTTTTGTCGGATCACTTGTGTCGACTGTTCAAAGGTATGCCCGACGGGGGCCATTTTGCCAATCAATCCTGCGGATCGTTCGCTTATTCAATGTGGGCAGGCAAGCATTGATTTAGAGGCCTGTATTGTGAATGCAGACGGCACGCAATGCACGGCTTGTTCGCGTATTTGCCCGACTGATGCGATAAATCTTGTGCAAAATCCTCGTGGCGGAATGCACAAAATTCCTGTTGTGGACAATGAACAATGTATTGGCTGTGGGGCTTGTGAATATGTCTGCCCTGTGAGGCCTTTGGCGGCGGTACAAGTTAGGGGTAACATCCTTCAGCGCACTCTTGCAGGCGGTTGAAAAAGGGCAAACTACTTCGTCTAAACAAAAAAGCAGACCACTTATGTATGTCTGTATACACGGCGTGTCCTGCTTTTTTGTTTTTCCTTGTATTTCACCCTTTTTGAACAGCCTGTGTTAAGCAGGCGGTTGAAAAAGGGCAAACTACTTCGTCTAAACAAAAAAGCAGACCACTTATGTATGTCTGAATACACGGCGTGACCTGCTTTTTTGTTTTTCCTTGCATCCACTACTTTTTAAACCGCCTGCGGTTTCTTATTCCTTTTAGCGTCATACTCTGCCAAACAAAAGGGCCGTCCATTCATCGTCTTGCAAGTGTATCGCCTTGCCAAGTGTGCCTTCATAGGCTTCTTCGACACTGTCTGCTTGTCTTGTAAGTATCCCTGAAAGAATGAGGAAGGATTTTGCCTTGAGTCTTTCACAAATCTCTGGCGCCATGTTGATTAAAGGCTCGGCAAGGATATTGGCAAAAATAAGATCAAACTGTTCAGTAATGCCCTTTGTTGCGTCACCTGTATATATCGTGCATTTCTCGGCAACTTTATTGATTTCGGCATTTTCGACAGCATTGTCAATGGCTATGGGGTCATTGTCAACAAGCACGCCCGAAAGACCATAAAGAGCCGCAGAAATCCCAAGAATTCCCGAACCTGTTCCAATATCAAGAAAGCGACCATTTGCTGGTAGGTCCTTTTTATCTTGCAAAAGACTAAAGGCTTTAAGGCAAAGAGCGGTGCTAAAATGATGACCCGTGCCAAAGGCAGATTTTGGCTCAATAACAAGGGCTTGTTTTCCTTTGCAATCGTGACTTTCAAGAAGCCAAGGAGGCAAAACAACAAAATTGCCCGCTTCAATAGGCGTAAAAAATTCATGCCAAGCAGATTGCCAATCTTTTTGCTCTTCCTCTTCGATGGAGAGTGTGCAAGTGCAAAATTCTGCTTCTAAGCCTTTTTGTATACCCTGTAAGACTTCAGCATTATCGGTATAGAGAGTGAAAAGAGTCGTGCCATCTTGCTGGCTTTTTTCTTCCCAACCAGAAGAAATATGTTGAAATAAAAAGGCGGTAAGCCTTGGCCCTGTGTCTTCATTTGCAGTGATCTTGATTTTGTAAAGTTTTGGCATGGTCTTTTTTTGGTTAAATGTTGAGAAGGGGAATGCGCCTTTGTTTCGAAAAAGCAAAGGCGCATGTTGTATTGTTTGCAGAAAGCGAAAAAGCTTTTTTATGAATTATGGAAAGGCTGATTTAATAGAATTTTTGTTCTTTGGCAAGGAAGACGGATTTCGGGAAGCCTGCAGTATATTAGACATATATAAGGGGTTCACGAAATCCGTCTGACGCCGCCAAAGGGCAAAAAGGCATTAAATCGGTGTTTACTTATAAAATCCAGCGCAAGATCGCTTCAGCAATAAGGGCAGAACCAAGGAAGGTGCCCATAAAGACGAAAAGACCAACGATAACAATTTTAATGCCTTGCGTCTTAAAGACATGCAAATCTTTACCAACTGAAAGACCGGCATAGGCAAGGATTGGGGTACAAAGGGCAAGGAAGTTTACTTTGCTAGCCCATTGTCCAAAAAGTTCTGCGCCCGGCACACCAGGAATGGTAATAATACAAGCAAGCGTAACAATATAGGCAACAGCAGGAAGGGTCTTGTAGCGGATAATGCGGTGAATGAAGACCGCAACAGCGATAACCGCAAGAAGAACGAGCATACCAGGAATAGCCGAAGCAAAGGCCGCAAAAGAAGCCGCTGGGCCTTCGTTCATCAAAAGGGTCATGCCTTTTTGTGCGCCAATCCAGTTAGCGCAAAGCACGAAGAAGGCACAGATAAGGACGAACCAAGCGGTTTGTACCATATTAAGAGGCACGGCTTGATCAGGGTCTGCGGTTGCGTTATTTTTGATATTGTCAAGGCTTGGCGGCTCGCTTTCTGGATCTTTAATGCCCATAGCACGCACCATTTTATTGGCGATGGGAAGGCTCAAAAATACACACAAATACACGCCGTCAAGGCCAGAGAGCATATTACTTGCGGCGGCGAGGGCAGAGAGTTCGCCTTGCAAGTCTGGGTACATTTCAATCAGCGGCGCAAGGGCGGCTGTCATCATACCCGCACTGCCTGTTCCTGTGGCCATAGCAAGAGCTTGTGGGCTAAAGAAAGGGAGAGTTGAAGCGATAAGCGAAGCAAAAAGGCTACAGAAAATCGCACCAAAGACTGTACCTGTGACATATACGCCCATAACGCCACGCCCTTCTGGGGAGTCGAGGCCGTATTTCTCACCAATAATGGCGAGATTTGGCTCACGCGCGTTTGAAAAGGCCGCACCAACGGCTTCACGGCGAAGACCAAGCATAACAGCGATAGGCACACCTAAGAATACGGTAGCGATATTACCAAATTCTTGCAAAATAAGGGCTGGGCCCACTTCTACAACTTTCCAAAAGTTTGGTCCGACCAAGGTTCCGTAACGGGCCATAAGCAAGAAGAAGCAGAGGCCGATGAGGGTTGAGGCCTGCACCATGTCACGCTTTGACAAGATGCCAAAACTTTTCACACCAGCAAGGGCGGCAAAGATAAAGGCATAGAGCAGAGGCACAAGGACAAGGCGGCCTGGGCCCACTTGAAAAGTGCGCAAGCCGATCCATTCGGCAATGAGGGTAAAGAGCAAGGCAAGAATATGGAGTTTCCAATTTGCCAATGCGCTGGAAGCATTTTTCATGACGGTTTTTTCTCCATTAAAGGTTTTTTAGCAGGGTTGGCACAAGATGAATTTTTGTATTTTTTCAAAAAGTCGCTTGTGCCAATGTTGTCTATTGATATTGCCTAGGGAATTTCAGAATAGAAGCGAGAATCCATAGCCTCTAAATAAGCCTCTTTTGTATACACGGGCGTAAAATTGGCAAGCAAATCTTTGCCAACTTTCGCATCATCATACAAGACATCGACAAGAGAGCCGAGCAGGGCTTTTGCAGGTGTAAGGATAGCGGCCTCAAAGTCAACAAGTTCAAAGGTCGAAGCGTGGAAGGGGCCAACAGTCCCACCAGCCATAGGGTGAATGGCAGGCATAATATGCGCAATATCGCCCATATCGGTTGAAGCAAAGAAGACCGTATTGGCGACAATATTTTCCATGCCGATAAGTTCTGCGGCATTTTCAATAAAGATGTCGTTGAGGGCCTTGCTTGTGTTGAGCGGCAAATAGCCAGCAATGCTGTTGACGAGGCATTCTGCGCCAAGGGCTTCTGCGCCGCACTTAAAGGCACGGATAACCTTGGCAAAGGTGGCGTCGATCACGTCCATGCTTGAAGCACGAACATAGCCTTCAAGGCGCACATCGTCAGGCACAGAATTTGGCGAGTCGCCGCCTTTTGTGATGATATAATGCACACGGACATGGTCTTTGTCACGGAAGGTTTCTCTCAAGGCATTGACCGCATTGATCCCCGCAATGGCCGCATAGAGAGCGTTGACGCCCTTGTGCGGAGCGGCGGCGGCGTGGGCTTGTTGGCCCTTAACCTGAAGCATGAAAATGCGGAAACCGTTTCCGCCTTCTGGCACATTAAAATAGGCCTCTTTACGGCTATCGCCAGCATGAATCATCATAGACATATCGACATCGTCAAATTCACCAAGGCGAACCATTTCTTGCTTGCCAGAAAAATAGGTGATTTTGCCGGCTTTACGCAAATTGTTGCGCTTGTCGACTTCGATAAATTCTTCGGCGGGTGTGCCGATGATGCTGACTTTTCCGCAAAGCTCTTCCATAAGCTTTGTCTTGCAAAGGGCCGCCGCACAGGCAAGGGCGATGGTCGTTTGCAAATTGTGCCCGCAAGTGTGGGAGGCGCCGTTTTCTGGATTGGCGTGCGGGGCTTTTTGGCAGACTATGCCGTCTAGCTCGCCTAAGATAGCGACGGTTGGGCCTTCTTTGCTAGAAGTAATGTCCGCACGTACGCCCGTTAAGGCGATTTCTTTTTTTACAGAAAGGCCAAGGGCTTCTAACTCATTGGCAAGTCTTTCTGCGCTTTTGTATTCATCAAAGCCGAGTTCTGGCATCTTTGTTGTGTCGTCAACATATGTGCGCAAAACATCGGCGTATTGGTCAACAGCGGTATAAAGCTGTTGTTTGATAGCATTTTTTTCCATTGTGTAATCCTTGTCGTAAAGACAGTCGTGCTTTTGTTTTCTTGTGCGAATGTTTATAAATACAGTTTCAAGTAAAAAGGCCGCCTGCCTAAAATAAGCAAGCGGCCTTATAATACACAGTTTAACTATGCAAGAGCTCTTTTTGGCCTAGAAAGAGTAGGCGAAAACAGCGTTTGCACGGTAAGCGTCGTCTTTTCTGCCATTCTCAATATCCCAGTCAGCTTTGATGTAGCCGAGCTCGAGAATGAAGGCGAGGTTTTCATAGATGTCGTACTTGGTGTTCAAGTTGATTTCCCAAGCGCTGTCTTCGTCGGTCATGTATGCTCCATTGCCAGTAAGTCCTACTCCATGAACGTCATTAGCCCAAGCAGCATCATTTGTTCCTTCGTAGTAGGCAACACGGAACATGTGGGTCATGTCTTCCATGAAGGTAAGGTCTTTGAATTGCAAGCCAATACCCCAAGTTCCGACAGGGCTGTCGCCGATAACTTCAACAGAATTGTTACCAGAGCCAACATAGTCAGCAAAACCGAAGCTTGTACCTCTCCAACCACCGTTGAGGATAGGCATTACACCACCTCCTTCAGTGTTAGCATCTTCGTCGTTACCAGAAGCGTACCAAGCGAAGAGACCTGGGGTTACCATGTCGAATTTGTATTCAGCGATAGCGCCAACATAGAAACCGTCAGTTTCAGCTGCTGTGTAGGTAGTGACTGCTGGGGTTCCTGCAGTGCGGCTCAAGCGAGCGTCAGTGTCAGCAGAACCGTAGTTGAAGTCAATGGCAAAGCGGAAAGGATCAAAGGCTACGAGTTCGGCTGTGATACCGGCAAACCAGATGGTTGAATCTGGGAGGTTTTGCAAACGATTGCCACCAAAAGCTGAATAGTTACCACTCCGGACGTAGTCGTCTGTGCCAGGAGTGTTATACCAAGCAGCAATATTTTCGCCAGTTACGCCAATCATGAACCAAGGGGTCACGTTGAAACCG
>CAYJIB010000012.1:24808-32163 GCA_964370125.1 uncultured Desulfovibrionaceae bacterium | reverse complement strand
ATACACCCAACCAGAAGCCCCCCAAAGTCCTATGTATAAATAAAGGCTTGTGGTGATTGTTTAGAAGTGTTTTAATTAAATGACGCTGGCCTTATCGAATACACCCAACCAGACGCCCCGCAAAGCCCCACACAGAAATACAGGCTTGTGGTGAAGGCCTAAGAGCATAAAAAAAAGGGACAGGTCAAAACCTGCCCCCAAAAGTCTTATCGTACATTTTTCATGTCAAATGAAACACAAGGTCTCTAAAAATCAACCTTACCATCATAATAGGCGACTTTAAACAAGCGTTCCATAGTCGCAGGATCGATGGTGCGAGGATTGGTGCTTGTGCAAGCGTCTTCGCAGGCGGCTTTAGCAATGCCAGGCAATTTGGCCAAGAAATCTTGTTCATTTACGCCAAAATCTTTCATGGTTTTCGGCATATTCATTTGCTCTTTAAGGCCTTCAACCAAGGCGACAAGTGAAGCAACGAGTTCTTGTGTTGTGCTGCCAGCAAGGCCAAGACGCTTGGCTATATCAGCATACAAAGCCGCAGCTTTTTCGTCTTTTGCATTGTATTGAATAGCATAAGGAAGGTAGATAGCGTTGGCACAACCGTGAGGAATGCCAAAAATTCTGCCTGTCTTGTGCGCCATAGAGTGAACAATCCCCAAGATAGCATTAGAAAAAGCCATACCCGCAAGGCATTGGGCAACGTGCATATCTTTTCTTGCGGCTTCTTCACCCTTATAAGAGCGCACAACATTATCAACTATCATTTCAATAGATTTGATAGCAAGAGCGTCAGCAAAATGGTCTTCCACAATGGACACATAGGCTTCAAAAGAATGGGTCAAAGCGTCCATGCCAGTATTGGCAACAAGCTCAGGTGTAAGGCTTTGCACCAAGTTTGTGTCAACGATAGCGATATCTGGTGTGATATTGTAGTCGGCAATGGGGTATTTGATGTCTGTTTTTTCATCAGTAATGATGGAAAAAGCGGTCACTTCTGAGCCTGTTCCGCTGGTTGTTGTTACAGCGATAAAGCGGGCTTTTTTTCTTAAAAGAGGAAGGGTAAAGGGCTTTGCGGCTTCTTCAAATGTGTGTTCTGGATATTCATAGAAAATCCACATGGCTTTTGCGGCATCAATGGGTGAACCGCCGCCAAGGCCGATAATGATGTCTGGCCCATACTCTTGCATGGCTTTTGCGCCCTTCATGACGGTTTCAACACTTGGGTCAGCTTCAATGCCGCAGAAAGTTGTGCTTTCAATACCCGCTTCTTTCAAGTTTGCTTGGATTTTGGCTACGGTGCCGTCTTTTATGCTTCTTTCAGAGCCGATAACGATAATGGCTTTTGAGCCTTCAATGTTTTTTAAGCAATCTATGGCATTTTCGCCAAAGTACACATCTCTTGGAACTGTAAATCTTTTCATAATAATTCTCCTACCAAAAATTTTATTAAAAGCCTTAAAATGTTGATTAAATTTTTCAACCTTGTTTTCAATTCGTTCGAAAAGAAGCAAAAACAATAGAGGCTTTTTCTTTGATAGAATGAAATATACACAGGAAAAAAAATTGCGCAAGAAGGCACTTTTTTGTTTGAAACAGACAAAAAAGTAAGGCAGGAACCTTTTGGTGCCTTAGGCAGTCGGTGGCGAAAGCAAGCCAAGCGATTGAAATTAAAAGTTTTTCAAGAAAGGCTGGGCCTGGCAGCCTTAAGATTTATAAGAATCGATAACAAGTTTTCCCCATTGATTAAGTTTTTCAAGTATGGGGATCAAATCTTTGGCGAGGGGCGTTAGCGAATATTCAACGACAGGGGGAACAGCTGGATATATTTTTCGGTGGACAAGATTGTTTTCTTCAAGGTTTCTCAGCTGTTGTGTCAGCATTTTTTGGGTGATATTCGGCATAATCCGCAAAAGTTCATTAAAGCGAATAATGCCAGAACTGTGCAAATTCCAAAGAATAGCGACCTTCCATTTGCCAGAAATAACCTCAAGCGCCACTTCCATTTCATGCACAAAATTGTTGCAACTGATTTTGTTTTCACGATCTTCAGGCAAGGCAATCCTCCTTATATTTTTATACTTTTTACAAAAGGCTTAAAAAAAGCTTAAAAAAGAATATCGTCTCTATACACATTTGCGGGCTTGCTCACGGCGTGAGGATAACCTTTGTAACGATTTTGCACGATAAAGCGCCAACGGAATTTTTTTGCGCCCGATTGCACTTGATATGAAAAAGAATAGTCCGCTCCCTTTTCGTTTGCTTTTTTGGCGGCGGGAACAAGCTCTACTCTTTCAAGGGGGCGAAAGGGGCAATCTGTGCAGGTCTCTTCACTTTCTGGTTCAAGCTCTAAAATAAAGCGCTCTGCATTGTCATAAGCACCGCTTAGGCGGGCAAGAAGGCTTATCATGCCTTGCTCACTCATGCTGATGCTTGTACTTTCCAGAGCAAAATTCTGCTGGCTGTCTTGCGGAATGGGCAAGCCCTTTTTGCCACAAGCGAGAAGGCTTATGGTTAAAAAAGCGCACAATACACAATATGCAGTCTTAAAATAGCTATTCTTTTTCACTGTTTATGTCCTTTTCGCGATTTCCCCACAAAGCTTTCCATTCAATAAGATAGCGCATGGCTTCAAGGGGTGTCAATTCTTCTGGCTGTAGTTGTTCTAAAATCTTTTCTAAAGGGTGTTTTAGGGCTTCTTTGTTCAAAGGTTCAAGCAAGGAAGGTTTTTTGATTTTTTCTTCTTCTTTTTTGTGCTCTTCCATGCCCGGTAAGAGCATGCTAACAGCTTGCAAAGGCACTTCTTTTGGGCGCAGGCGTTCAAGCTCTGCAAGCAAGGCCCTGGCTCTTTGTACAACTTGTGGAGGCACACCCGCAAGCTTTGCCACATCAATTCCGTACGATTTGTCTGCTGGGCCAGGGAGAAGACGCCTTAGGAACACTATATCGCCCTGCCATTCTCTGATAGCGATATTCATCGTATGTACGCCCTTCATTTGCCCTTCAAGGTTGGCAAGCTCAAGATAATGCGTGGCAAAAAGGGTACGGATTTGTCCGCCAGCTCTTTGTGCAAGGTATTCAGCAACAGCCCAAGCCAGCGCAAGGCCGTCATAGGTGCTTGTGCCTCTGCCGATTTCGTCTAAGATCACAAGGGATTGTTTTGTGGATTGGCGTAAAATGCGGGCTGTTTCCATCATTTCCACCATAAAGGTGCTTTGCCCTTGTGCTAAGTTATCAGAAGCCCCCACACGAGAAAAAACCCTGTCGCAAAGGCCTATACGAGCCGATTTTGCCGGCACAAAAGAACCCATTTGTGCCAAGATGGTCAAGAGAGCCACCTGTCGCAAGACCGTTGATTTACCAGACATATTTGGGCCTGTAATAATCAAAAGCCATTTCTCTTTGTCCATAAAAATATCATTAGGGACAAAATTTGCTCGCTCGACAATGGCTTCAACAACAGGATGGCGTCCTTCTTTGATAATCATGTCTGTGCCTTCGCACACTTCAGGGCAGACCCATTCATTATCAACAGCTACGGTGGTGAGCGATTGCCACACGTCAAGATTGGCGATGATATCTGCCATAAAGAGCAGGCGAGCTCTGGCCGCAACAATCTGTTCTTGAAGATTTTGGAACAAAGTGTATTCTAAGGTCTTTCTTGATTGCGAAGCAGAAAGCAAGGCTTCTTCGAGATTTTTAAGCTCTTCTGTAACAAAGCGTTCAGAATTGGCAAGGCTTTGCCTGCGAATAAAGTGCTCAGGTGGCTTTTCTGCGGCGGCATTAGCCCTTGAAAGTTCAAAATAATAGCCAAAAACCTTATTGTAACCCACCCGAAGCTTTGACAAATTGTGTTTTTCTTGTTCAGACTGTAAAAGAGCTTGCACTTTTCTCTCGCCGTGTTCGACAAGGTCAATGAGTTCGTCAAGTTCAGCAGAATAGCCCTGTTTAAAAAGCCCGCCCTCAGTAAGGCTCATTGGCAAAGTGTCTCGCAGGGCTTTTTGGAGCAATTCGGCAAGGTCGCTCATGCTGTCCCAGGACTGTAAAATTTGATGCACAAGCTTTGGAATATTGTCAGCCTGCACATCTTCAGGCTTGGGATAATCGCCTTCAAAGACGGGTCTTTCGACGGCTGCACGAAGAGGAAGCAAGGCCGCTAAGCTCCCTCGCAAGGCGAGAAAATCACGGGGCAGAGACCTTCCAAGGGCTATGCGGGTTGAAAGACGTTCAATGTCGTAAACCTGCTTCAAGGCTTCGCGAATAGCCTTTCTTTGTCCCTTTCGTTTTGAAAAATAGTCTATGACTGTTTGCGTATCGTGAATGGGCTTAAGGCTTCGCCAAGGCTTTTGTAGGCGTTCTTCAAGCAGGCGTCCGCCCATGGGTGTGAGTGTCTTGTCGATGATTGAAATCAGAGTCCCAAGGCCCTTTTTGCCATCAAACCTTTGAAAAAGCTCAAGATTTCTTTCTGTTACTTCATCGATAATCAGGTGCTTGCCTAGGTCAATAGGGACAAAGGGCAAAAGGTGCGTGGCCTTTTGCCTGTGCGTGTGCTCGATATAGGTGAGTAAGGCACCGCAAGCAGAGACAAGGGCTTTTCGTCCTTCTAGGCCAAGAGCGCCAAGCTCTTGCACGCCTTGGGCTAAAAGCAGGCGGCGAACGCTTCCTTCATAGGCAAAATGCGAGCGTTCGGGAACATAGACCTTTTGTGTGGCGTCAAAAAAAGCGGTTTTAGGGATTTCAAGTTGGTCGGGAACGAGCATTTCTTTTGGCGCCATTTTTTGCGCCCATTGCCATATTTCATTTGCTTTTGTGCTTTCAAAACCAGAAAAATGGCCAGTCGAAACATCAACCCAAGCAAAGGCGGCGCTTTCACGCCCGATAAATACAGAGCCAAGATAATTGCGTCCTTTTGCGTCAAGATTGGCGTCTTCAAGGACGGTGCCTGCTGTAAATATGCGTGTGACCGCTCTTTCAACGAGGGTTTTGTTTTCTTTGGCTTCTTTAGGGTCTTGCACCTGATCACAAAGCACCACTTTGTAGCCCTTGTTCACAAGAGTAGCGACATAATTTTCAGCAGCGTGCCAAGGCATACCGCACATGGGAACAGGGTCTTTTACATTGGGATTGCGAGAGGTGAGAGCGATTTGCAGCTCACGAGCGGCGACTTCTGCGTCCTCAAAAAAAAGCTCATAAAAGTCGCCCATCCGATAGAAAAGCAAGGCGTCAGGATATTCTGCTTTAAGCCCTACATAGTGCTGCAACATAGGTGTCAGCGGCGTTGCTGTGGCCGCTTTTTCGATTTTGCCTGATTGTTTTTGCTTGCCTTGTTTTTCGCTTTTTTTTTCGTCGGGTAACAAGGGCAACAAAGGCACTTGCGGCTTTGAGTGATTTTTTGTTTTAGGCATATATGCCTCTCTTTTTTGGCTTCTGGAAAATACTGTATGTTTTTTTCGACTGCTTTTTTACTGTGCTGATGAGGCTTTATTGTGCAAGTGCAACAGGGCCTATAAAGACAATGAAAAAAGCCAAGACGCAACAACAGACCTTTGGAAAATCACAAAGTCGCGCCTTGGCTATAAAATCGGCAATAAAGTATCAATTCTTAGGGCTTTAGGCCTTTTTTGCTTCGTCATTTTCTGCTGCTGTTTCTTGCTCTTCGTCAAGTTCTTCAGCAAGTTTTGCTTCGGCAATTCCAAGCTTCTTTTCTAAGTCTTCAATTTGCTTGATCAGGACATCACGGTTTTTTTCAGTTCTGTCAAGATCACGCTCAAGGGAGCGGATTTTCATCTTGCTGATGCCCACACGCCCTGACAAAGAGAGGCGATCCCATACAAGCATAAGGAAGCAGACCAAGGCTCCAAGCAAGAAAGTTATCAACAAGAGGGTGTAAAAATGTACAGGCCCTGTTGTTTCAAAGGTGTACAGCACCAAGTCAAGCTTTAAATTTGTTGTTTGTGAAAAAGCTGTTTGATTTTGTACAAAGAAAAGCATGACAAGGAAAAATACAATTACCCCGAGCAAAACTTTGATATAGCGCATACTATCTCCTTTAAAGTATTCAAAAAAGCACAAGACAGTGAAAGATGCTAAGCATTTTTCTTAAAAAGCCAACCCACACACCCTTAGCGACCGATTTTGACAAAGAAATCACGAAAAGATTTGTATGTCACCTGCAAATGTTCTGAAATAATCCGAACATCTGCCAAAACAGCCATAAAAGAGCTGTCACCCGGCCAACGCGGCACGGCGTGCATATGTAAGTGGGCGGCAATCCCTGCCCCAGCAACCTGGCCCAAGTTCAAGCCAACATTGGCCCCTTCTGCAGACAAGACTTCTTTTTGCGCGCGAAGCAGATCTTGCATAAGAGCCATCATATCGGCAAGTTCATCGGGCATAAGCTCACAAAAATCCGAAACATGGCGATAAGGCACCACCATGCAATGGCCATTTGAATAAGGAAAAATGTTCATAATTACAAAGGCATGACGGCTTTTGGCAAGCACATAACGTGCCGCATCGTCCTCGCTGACTTGCACTTTTGCACAAGGCAAGCACAGCACGCATTCGTCTTTTTTTGGCGCACGGATATATTCCATGCGCCAAGGCGCCCACAAAGTTTCCATATTCAATCCAAAATTTTCTATGCAAGCCGCTAGCCAAGCCTTAAGCAAAGACTTTCTGTGGCACACTTAGTGAAGCATACAAAATTTATTCAACAAGGGCAAGAGGGGCTTTTGACTTTTTTTTGCCATACGTAAAGCTTAGAGCTCCATCTTCTATGTCAATAGTCACCGAACCGCCCTTTGGCAAATCGCCAAACAAAAGTGCCGAGGCCAAGGGATCTTCAATTTGTTCACGCAAAAGACGCTCAAGTGGGCGAGCGCCCATGACAGGATCATAGCCTTCTTCAGCAAGCCATTCTCTTGCTTCGTCGGTCAAGATCAAGGTGGCTTTTTTCGTAAGAAGCGAATTGCGAAGCTCGGCTAAGCCCTTGTCAACAATCTGCCCCATAAGTTCTGGGCTTAAAGAGTTAAAGGGAACCATACCGTCTAGGCGGTTGCGAAACTCTGGGCTAAAGGTGTTTTCAATGGCTTTTAGGCCTTTTTGGGCGGTATTTGCGCCTTTTTGTATGCCAAAGCCAAGGGTTGAGCTCGTCATTTCATAAGCGCCTGCATTTGAGGTCATAATCAAAATAATGTGCGAGCAATCGGCCTTGCGCCCTGTGGTATCGGTAAGGGTAGCATAGTCCATTACTTGCAAGAGCACATTAAAGACATCTGGGTGCGCTTTTTCTATTTCGTCAAGCAAGACGACGGCATAAGGATTTTTGCGAATGGCTTCGGTCAAAAGTCCGCCTTGGT
>CAYJIB010000012.1:18430-24798 GCA_964370125.1 uncultured Desulfovibrionaceae bacterium | reverse complement strand
TAGGCAGGAGGCGCTCCGATAAGGCGAGAAACCGTATGCCTTTCCATGTATTCACTCATGTCATAACGCAAGAATTGAATACCAAGGTGATGCGCTAATTGCTTGGCAAGCTCTGTCTTGCCCACACCTGTTGGCCCGTAAAACAAGAAAGAACCTGTTGGGCGATTGTGACGACCAAGGCCTGCACGGCTACGAATAATTGCACGACTAATAATATCAATGGCGTCTTGTTGTCCATAAATCACAGACATCAGCTCTTCACGCAAGGTCCACAAGCGATCTTTTTCTTTGCCAGAAACGGTATTTGGCGGGATATTGGCCATGCGAGCAATGATGGTTTCGATATCTTTTTTTGTAACAAAGGTGCCGTCTTTAAAGCCAGGGCGCAAATGTACAAGAGCGCCAGCCTCGTCCATAACGTCAATGGCCTTGTCTGGCAAAAGGCGTTCTTGAACATGGCGGTTTGACAGTTCAACAGCGGCTTTTATGGCGGCTTTTACATAATGCACTTTGTGGTGATCTTCGTATTGTGATTGAATACCTTCAAGAATGCGGATACAATCGTTTTGTGAAGGCTCATGAATGTCTATGCGTTGAAAGCGACGCACCAAGGCACGGTCTTTTTCAAAATGATTGCGGAATTCTTCATGCGTTGTCGAACCAATACAGCGAAGGCTGCCGTCAGCGAGCAAGGGCTTTAAGAGGTTTGAGGCGTCCATAGCTCCGCTAGAGCCAGCACCAGCCCCAACAAGGGTGTGGATTTCATCAACCACCAAGATAGCGCCCTTGATTTTTGAAAGCTCTTTGATAATGTTCTTCATGCGTCCTTCAAAGTCGCCTCTGTAGCGAGCCCCAGCGAGGACAGAAGCCAAATCAAGCAAGAAGATATGTAGGTTTTTAAAGGCGTCTGGCACATCGCCACTGGCCACACGCAAGGCAAGGCCTTCGATAATGGCGGTTTTTCCTGTGCCGGGTTCTCCGACCAAGAGGGGATTGTTCTTGCGGCGTCTTGCAAGAATTTCAATGATTCGAGCAAGCTCTGTTTGGCGGCCAATTAGAGGGTCAAGCTCACCATTTTCGGCTTTTTCACGAAGGTCAATGGTGTATTCTTTCAGGCTCCCTGCCTCTCCGCCTTCGCTTGCGCCTTCGGTGGTGTTTTGTGGCGTGCGCTTTTTTGATTCTGACTTGTAGGACAGACTTTGCATAACACTAAGGCGTGTCATGCCTTGCTCTTTAAGGCAATATACTGCCCATGAATTGTCTTCTTCAAGCATAGCTATCATTACTTCGCCAAGGCTGGGTTTGTCCTTGCCTGCAGAGCGTGAAAAAAATTCTGCTCTTTGCAAGACTCTTTGTACTGCAAGGGTCTGCACCACTTCAAGGGCAGGTATGCCTTCGCTTGCTGGCTCCATATAGGTTTGAAAAAAGCGGTTGAGCTGTCTGCGCAAAGAAGCCGCATTGCCTCCACAGCGCCCTATGATTTGTTGCCCCATCTCCGTGAGGATTATGCCGTACAAAAAATGTTCAAGCGTGAGCATTTCATGACGGCGGTTTTGCGCTTCCGCCATGGCCATATTAAGGGCATTTTGCAAATGTTCGTCCATCATGAATCTATCTCCTCTATGGTTAAACGTAAGGGGAACTGAGATTGCCTTGCCAGCGTTTCTGTTTGCAAGACTTTTGTCTCAGCGATTTCTAGTGGGTAGATGCCTGCAATGCCGATGCCTTCGTGGTGAATGGTCAGCATTATGCTGCGGGCGTCTTCTGGGCTTTTGTTGAAAATTTTTTTCAATATCATAACAACAAAATCCATCGTTGTATAGTCATCATTGTGCATAAATACCTGATAGAGCGAAGGTTCTTTTAAGCGAATGTCTTCATCAATGACAATGTCTGACTCGCTCTCTGGAAAGGCAGAGAATGTTTTTGCACAATTTGTCGTCTCGCCCTTTGCAAAGAATTCTTTTTCTTTGGCAAAGGTCTTTTGTGTGTCAAAAGTCCATGGGGAAATTGACGCACTTGACTTCATAAAATCCTTTTTTTGTGAATTCATTCCTTGCGAACTCATATCTGCCCTCACTTCTACAGTCTGTGTGTATGTTGATGTCCTTTCTACTCTTTTTTATCTTTTGCCCCTTTTTTTCCAAAAAGGCTTTCTTGCATCTGCATGACGGTTTGTATGCCTTTACTTTGTGGCATATCTAGCATTTCTGCATGGAAGAGCGGTTCATAGCCAAGGCGCTTTGCCTGTTTTGCTCGAAGTGCCTGCCCTGCTACAGGACGAATTTGGCCGTTTAAGTCGACCTCTCCAAAAAAGGCCGCTCTTTGTGGCAGAGCTATATCATAAAATGACGACAAAATAGCCGCAACGAGTGCCAAATCAAGGCCGGGTTCTTGTAGTTTTAAGCCTCCGCCCACCTTGGCATAAATATCTACTTGGCTAAAATTGACACGCAAACGTTTTTCTAGCACGGCAAGCAACAAATGCAGGCGATTGACATCAAAACCAAGTCCAGTGCGGCGAGGAATAGCTAAATAAGACCGTGTCACAAGGGCTTGCACCTCGACAGCAAAGGGTCTTTGCCCGTCAAGTGCCATGACAATGGCTGTGCCGCTTAGGCTTTCGTCTCTTGCGTGCAAGAAAAAGGTCGAAGGATCTTCAACAAGGCTAAGCCCCCCTTGCCGCATTTCATAGACCAAGAGTTCTTGATTTGGGCCAAAGCGATTTTTTAAGACACGCAAAAGGCGAAACATCTGCCGCCTGTCGCCCTCAAGAGAAATCACTGTATCGACCATGTGCTCAAGCAAGCGTGGACCAGCTAAGGTCCCGTCTTTTGTAACGTGCCCAATAAGGACAAGGCTTGTGTGATGTTCCCTGCAAGCTTCCAAAAGCTCGGTGGCGACAGCCCGCACTTGGCTAACATTGCCGCTTAGGCCTTCTGCTAAGTCTGATGTGAGGGTCTGCACAGAATCCACAATAAGTAAGGCCGGCACGCCTTTCGGGCTTTTTTCTAAGACTTCAAGAATGTCCTCTACTCGAGAGGTGGTTATGGCGAGCAAATTGTCGTTCAAGACCCCAAGGCGTTTGCCCCTGTCTTTGACTTGGGCAAGAGATTCTTCACCACTGGCATAGAGGACGGTTTGGCCATTTTTTGCAACAGATCCAGCTATTTGCAAAAGCAAAGTCGATTTGCCTATGCCGGGTTCGCCACCAAAAAGAGTCACTCCCCCAGGCACAAAGCCTTTGCCGAGAACCTGATCAAGCGAGGCACAACCCGTTGAATAGGCCTGTTCGGCAGCGTCATCAACATCGCCAAGGGGCAAGACTTTTGCAGCCTTTGTCCCTGGTGAGAGGCGTTTTTTGGCTGAGGCCGCCTTTGTGTGGCTGACAAGCTCAAGGCAATTCCATTCCTTGCAGGTCGCGCATTGTCCACGCCACTGTGCAGAAATCGCCCCGCAGGCCGAGCATTGATAGCTTTCACGAAGTTTGGCCATAGCTTTGCCTCTTGTCAGTATTTAAGAGCAGTGCATAATTGTTTTTTTACCAAAAGTTGGCTATAATTGTGCAGATCTCTTATTGTAAGCCCCGCAAAAATGTTGTGCAGAAGATTTTTATTGTGCATTTGGCGGGATTTTTGCGTCCACTACCTTCACACCAAATTCAACAGCCGTATCTGGCGGATTGTAAAAAACCAAGGTAAAGGGCACTTCGCCCCCAGGCAATACATTGGTATTGTTGGTTAAAATATCGATTTGATTTGACAAGGCCTTTTCAAGCTCTGTTTCGCTTAAAACTTGCAGCTGAAAGAGCGAGACGGTTGTGCCTGCGAGCTGTTGTTTTGAAACAAGGGCTTGTCCGTCTTTGTCATAAAGGCTCACCTCTATGCGAATAAGCTCTCTTGGGTTACTAAAACCATTGACGACCTTGCCTTCAATGGCAGAGAGCGCGCCGACTTTTTCATTGTTAAAATTGTAATGGCGAACATCACGCAAAACAATGGATTTGATGAGTTCTTCCTGGCTAAGCTCTTGGTTTGCGGCTTCTTTGTCGATAAGGGCTCGAACATTTTGCGGCAAATGCTCTCTAAAGGCATAGCCAAGGCCGCCAAGAACGCACAAAAGAAGCAAAAGGACCATGGGCCATTTCTTCTTTTTTGTGTCTTTCTCTTTCTTGTTTGCTTTTTTGCCAAAATCCATATTCAAATTCAAATTGATGGCAGGCCCTTTCACAAGGGGAAAAACATGCTTACAGACAGAGCAGCGCAATTTTGCATTTTCTTTATTGTGGCTTTCTGGCAGGTTAAAGCTTGTAGAACAATTTGGACATGTTACAGTCATGGTGTCTCCAAATATCAGCAAGGATAATGTAGTATTAGTTAGTCAAGGCTGAGTGTGTAAACCGCCGGCAGGTTTCGATAGCGTTCCATATAATCCATTCCATAACCGACAACAAAGGCGTCTTCCATTCGAAAGCCTACAAAATCCGTATGTATCTCAACCTGCCGCCTTCCGTATTTGTCAACAAGGCCTACAAGTTTGATGGATTCGGGCTTCTTTTTGGCAAAGTGCGCAAATAAATGTTGCATACTTTGCCCTGTATCGACAATATCTTCTACAAAGAGCACATGCTTACCGGCAAGTTCGCCTTCGCCATACTCAATATCTTGCAATAATTGTACCTGATTACTTGATTCCATGCCGTGCAAGCCATAGCTCGCAACTCGCACAAAGCCGACTTCGACATCAAAGTCAAGACGGCGTAAAAGCTCGGAAAAAAAGACAATAGCGCCTTTGAGTACACAAACAAGGACAAGTTCTTTGCCTGCATATTCGGCATTGATTTCTTTCGCGAGGGCATCAAGCCTTGTGTCTATTTCTTCTTTGCTAAAGAGTAGGGTCAAAGTGGCCATATTTTTTCCTTACTTTTTATAGATGCAAAAGCACCGCTGTTTCGTCACAATCAGGAAACTTGACACAATGTACACAGTCGATCCAAATTTTTTGCGGCAAGACTTCTTTTGTCACGATTTCAAAGCCGTGGCGCTGAAAGAAGGGAACTTGATAGGTCAATGCAAAAAGTTGTGTTATTCCAAGGTCTTTAGCTTCTTTGATGCAGGCTTCTACCAGCATATTCCCACAGCCTTTTCCTCTCATGTGCGACAAAACAGCAAGAGAGCGCACTTCTGCCATTTTGTCCCAAACGAGCGAGAGCGCTACACAGCCAACAAGCTCTTCGCCGTCAAAAATCACAAAGAAGTCACGCATATGCCCATAAAGCTGGGTAAGCGAGCGAGGCAGAAGCTGTCCATCGGCCGCACAAGATTGCAACAATATATGAATAGGCTTCACATGTTCCATGCGAGCTTTCGAAATGGTGTATTTCTGTGTGTTTTCTTTCATTTTCGTACTTTTTTTGTCTCTTTTTTATTTTTTTGTCTCAATATTTTCGTTTTTTTTGGCGGTTTGTGGGTTTGGAGCTTCTTTTTTCTTCATTTTTTGGTCTTTTCCTTCCAAAATGAGCTCAAAAGTGCCTTTCATCTGTTTTTTTGAAACTTTCTTTGCCGTATTGACGGTAATTGCCCCTTTTACGTTATATACAGCATTGTGCGGAAGTGTCTTAACTCCAAAATACTGCAAAAGTTCCTCTTTGGCAACATAAATTGGGTAGTTTATAGTGAAATTGTTTAAAAAAACTTTTATGGCTTCGTGGTCTTTGCTCAATGATATACCGATAATGTGCATTTTATCTTTGTCAAATTCTTTTCGAAATTCCTTAATGGTGGCAGCAGCCTTTTTGCTCTCAGTATTGTTTGTTGAAAAAAAATGTAATAAAATCAATTTGTTTTTGTGTTCTGCTAGCAGTTTTTGCAGCTCTGCTATGCCCATTTCTACGATTGTGTCTTGTAAAACATAGGCTTCTTCTTTTTCTTCTGCTTGGCTGCTATCGTTTTTTTCGTCTTCTTTTTGATCTTTTGGATCGTTATCGGGAAAACCGTCGCCGGGCAATTCATCGGGATAGGGGCTTTTTGTTACTTCATCTGGAAGGCTGCCCTCTGGCAATTCTTCATCTGTAAAGGCTTCATCTGGCAAGCCACCGTCTTCTTGGTTTTGTTCTGTTGTTGGCACATTTTCTGCGGCAAAGGTTTTATTTGTTAAAGAGAGGCTAAGGCTGAATGTGATTGTGAACGCAAGCAAATAAAAAAGGCTTTTTTTCATTTTTTGACCCTAAAAATTCGAAGCTGAAAAAAGTGTTTCCACTTTTTTTTCAGAAAGGCATGTTCACTCCAAATACCCCCCTTCGTAAGGGTGGACGCCAGAGGCAAGTTCTGGCTTATTTATCGTGGCGCTTTGGATAAAGGTGCAAATTG
>CAYJIB010000012.1:0-18330 GCA_964370125.1 uncultured Desulfovibrionaceae bacterium | reverse complement strand
TGTCGCCTGACATCAACAGGCTGTTTAAGGAAATAAATACAAGAAAAGAATAGCCAATCATTCTGAGAGTGAGTTTTCTTGCGCGCCTTCATTATCGCTTACAGGCTCTTTTGCAGGGGGAAGGACAACAGGGCGCATTCCCGCTTCAACTTCTATATGTCTTGTTTCAAAAGAAGCTTCAGCTTCTTTTTCTTTAAGGCCAAAGGCTTGCGCCTTTTTGTCTGCATAGCTGTAAAGGCCCACCACCTGTGCATGGAAAAGTGGCTCTTCAAGACTTTCTAAGACAAGGTAATAATCTGAATGCAGTGAAAAAGCGGCCTTATTTTGTTTTTCTTGTTCTTTCTTTTCAGCCTTTTCTAAGTCTTCTTTTTTTTGTAGGCGCACAAGCACAAGATATTCTTCATCACCGTCGCTATTCCAATCGGCTCTCGCTAAAAGCTGAACAGCAAAAATGGCTTCTTTTTGCTGTAAAATAAAGCCTTGAGGGAAAAACTTTACGCTGTCGTCCTTTCCTTTTAGCTCTTTAAAGCTTTTTGGCAGACTTGACACATGGCCAAATTGTGGCAGATGTTCAATGGCAAAGTCAGGCGAAAGAGCTTCAAAAAACCTTTCGCCCAAGGTGTCTGGCAAGTACAAAATATCTGCAAGAGGCACAAGGGGCTCAACATATTGCCCTTGTGCATCAAGGATATTTTGTTCATATAAAAGGGGCCCAAAAAGCTTTGTCATGCGTAAAAACTCTGTGTCTTCTGTTACAGAGACCGTCTTTGAAGCACAAGCAAAAAGGGCAGAGCTTAAAAAGAGACAAAGCAAAAGCTGGCAGGCTCGCTGCCAAAAAGGGCGAAAAAAGTGCATAATGTGCGCCATTGCCTTATTCTTGAAAGCGAAGATCTGTGATTCTCTTTGCCTTTGAAAAGGTGCGAGGCAAGACCCCAAGCTCTACAATGCTCACTTCAATGCGCGCCATGAGGCGCTTGTGCAATTCATTGCTTATAGCCTTTGCTACTTGGGCGTCGTCGTCAGCCGAGGCATTGCAAGCACGTTCGATAGACAAATCCATATAATCAAGGCCGTCTTTACGACGCAAGGTGATATGATATTCTGCGCCAACATGAGCAAAGCTGTGCAAAACATCGGTGATTTGCCCAGGATAGATATTGACACCACGGAAGATAATCATATCGTCAGAACGCCCACGGATATGCCCATGACGTGGAATTTCTCGCTTGCAAGCGCAAGGTTTTGCGATTAAGCGGGTAAGGTCTCTTGTGCGATAGCGAATAAGGGGAACGGCTTCTTTTGATAAAGAAGTCACCACAAGCTCACCCACTTCACCAATAGGAACATTCTTTAAGGTATGTGGATCGATAATCTCAAAATAGAAGAGGTCAGCCCAATAATGAATGCCGTCGGTGTGTTCACAATTTATGCCTGTGCCCGGGCCATACATTTCTGTCATGCCCGCAATATCGTAAGAGCCGCTTAGGCCCAAGCGCTCTGTAAAAGATTGACGCATTTTGAGGCTGTGCGTTTCAGAGCCAAAGATGATTTTTTTTAGGGCTAAAGAGTCCTTCAAGCCTTGACGCTCGACCTCTTCTGCAAGAAGAAGAGCCATTGAAGCCGTGCATCCAAGGCAGGTCACCTGCAAATCAACAAGCATCTGCAACTGAATGTCTACATTGCCAGGGCCAATAGGAACAGCAAAAGCACCAAAAAGCTCTGCCCCCGCTTGAAAGCCAACGCCAGCTGTCCAAAGACCATAGCCCACGGCAATTTGCACACGGTCGTTTTCTGTTAGGCCGGCAAGCTCATAGCAGCGCGCCATCTGCATATTGTAGGTGTCAACGTCTTGTTGAGTATAGGCAATGATTTTTCTTTTATTTGTTGTGCCGCTAGAAGAATGAATACGGACAACGTCTTTTGGTGGCACAGACAAAAAGGGCAAAGGATAACCTGCACTGAGTTCTGAAGCTTCAGTAAAGGGAAGACGTGTTATATCGTCAAGGCTTTTGATGTCGTCGCCAGATTTGATCCCTGCTTCTTGCAGTTTTTTTGCGTAAGCTGGTGAATGTAGTGCTTGATTGACTGTCCAGCGAATGCCTTGTAGTTGATGTTCTGCTAGCAAGTCAGCAGGCAAATGTGGCAAAAAACGTGAACCTTCTGCTAAAAATTTATTCATAGTTTGCTCCTTATCAGCTGTAAGTAAATAGCAAATACAGCGTTTTCCATGCAGGTAAATGTCTCATACTGCCCCACAAATAGCAAGATTTTCTTATTCCAATTTTTAAGAAAAACTGTTAGACTGCCTTTTTGTTGTTGATTAAGCAGAATTTTTTTTATTATATACATTCAAGCAGGGAGAAAACTATGCGTTGCCTTATTATTGGTTCTGGTGGGCGAGAACACGCCTTGGCATGGAAAATCCGCCAAAGTCCTAAATTGACAGAGCTTTTTATTGCCCCTGGCAATAGCGGGACAGCGAAAGAAGGGAAAAATGTCCCCATCGCCGTTGACGATATAGAGGGTCTTGTCGCTTTTGCAAAAAAAGAAGCCATTGACTTGGTTATTCCTGCGCCAGAGCTTCCGCTTACTTTGGGCATAGTTGATGCCATGAAAAAAGAGGGCATTGCCTGCTTTGGTCCAAACAAATGGTGCGCTCAGCTTGAAGGCAGCAAAGCCTTTGCTAAAGACATCATGCAAAAGGCGGCTGTGCCGACGGCGGCTTGTGAAGTCTTTACTGATTATGAAAAGGCAAAGGCCTATGTGACAAAAAAAGGCGTGCCCTTGGTTATTAAGGCTGACGGTCTTGCCAGCGGCAAGGGGGTAACCGTTGCAAGAGAGCTAGAAGAAGCGTATACCGCCTTGCATCAAATATATATTGATCAAATCTTTGGTGCAGACAATACCAAGACTGTTATCGAAGATTTTTTAGAGGGCGAAGAGGTTTCTTTGCTCGCTTTTTGTGATGGCGAAACAGCCCTCCCTTTGCCTTCTGCCCAAGACCACAAGCCCATCTTTGATAAAGACCAAGGGCCAAATACAGGCGGTATGGGAGCTTATAGTCCTGCGCCCATCTTGCCTGATTGTGAGCTTGAAGCCATGACAGATTTGACAATTCGCCCTATCCTTCGCACTTTAAAAGAAGCAGGCCAGCCCTTTGTAGGTATTTTGTATGCCGGTCTTATGATCAGCGGTGAAGGCGATAACAAAGAAGTAAAGGTGCTTGAATACAATACACGTTTTGGCGATCCAGAATGCCAAGTGCAGCTTATACGCCTAAATAACGATATTTTGGACATTATTGGGCATTGCCTTGACACAAATTTACACACACAAAGCCTCTCAATTAAAGAAGAGTCGTCTCTTGGTGTTGTGATGGCCGCTCACGGTTATCCGCAATCTGTTGAAAAGGGTGCCAAGATTACAGGCATCGACAAAGCCAATGGCTTTGAAGACAGCAAGGTTTTTGAAGCTGGTGCCAAGCTTGTTGATGGTGAATCAAGAGTAGACGGCGGACGTGTGCTTTGTGTGACAAGCCTTGGAAAAGACCTTGCCAAAGCGCAAGCTTCAGCCTATCATGCTGTCAGCGTAATACATTTTGACAAGGCTCACTACAGAACAGATATTGGCTCTAAAGGCCTTGCCAGATTAAAAAAATAAACAACATTAACAAAAAAGAAAATAAAAGGAAGAAATAATGAAGAGCAAAGTCGCTATTTTTATGGGTTCAGCTTCTGATGAAGCCACGGTCGCCCCTTGCATGGAGGTTTTACAGTCTTTGGCTGTGCCTTTCTTTGTGACGGTAAGTTCTGCGCACAGAACGCCTGAACGCACCGAAGAACTTGTCGCAAAGCTCGAAGAAGAGGGCTGTCAGGTCTATATTTGTGCCGCAGGCATGGCCGCTCATCTTGCAGGGGCCGTTGCCGCTCGCACCATTAAGCCCGTTATCGGCATCCCCGTCAGTGCTTCAAGTCTTGGCGGAATGGACGCTCTTTTGGCGACAGTGCAAATGCCTCCGGGCTTTCCTGTGGCGACTGTAGCCCTTGATAAAGCAGGAAGTCGCAATGCTGCTTGGCTTGCCGCACAAATCCTCGCCCTTCACGATACAGATTTGCAAGAAAAGCTTCTTGCCGCACGCCAAAAATTTAAAGACGATGTCGAAGTGCAAGGTAAACGTATCACTGAAAGCTATAAGGCAAAGTAAGCAGAAATATTATGGATTTACTAAAGAAAATACAAACTGTGTTGTGGGACTATGCCAAATCTTTGTTTTGGGCAGCTGTCCTTGTGCTTTTTATCAATCTTTTTGTCGTGCAGGCCTTTAAGATTCCTTCGGGATCGATGCTCCAAACATTACAAATAGGCGATCATCTTTTTGTAAACAAATTTCTTTATGGTTTGCGCAATCCTTTTACCGACGATTTTTTTGTCACTTTTTCTGAGCCACAAAGACGAGATGTCATTGTTTTTCAATACCCTCAAGATCCTTCTGTTGATTATATCAAGCGCATTATTGGTGTCCCCGGCGATGTTATTGAAATGAAAGACAAAAAACTCTATGTAAACGGTGTTTTGCAAGAAGAGGATTATGTGCAGATGAGTCAACCAGACACCATCTTGCAGCAAAGAGACAATTTTTATCCGAAAACTGTGCCAGAGGGGCAGTATTTCGTTATGGGTGATAATCGTGACGATTCGCTCGATTCACGCTTTTGGGGCTTTGTTCCAAGAAGTGCGATCAAGGGCAAGGCTTGGCGTATTTATTGGTCATCTAATGGACTAAACAACATCAAGTGGTCCCGTATTGGGCAGGCAATTCATTAAAGCATGATGCGGACTTTTGAGAACAAATAAATTCTGGGAAAAGGGCAATATGAAAAAAAACAACTTGTATATCCGAGTTTTGTCGGTTTTTTTTCTTTTTCTTTGTTTTTTCGGTTTTTTGACGTATCATTTCAGCCGAACTGTTTTGATAGAGACCGAAGAGCAAAGACAAAAACTTATTCTGGACACAAGTTTTGCCCATATAGAGGATAAAGTCACCATCAATGCGAGGTGGTTTAAATTTCTTGCTACAGCTTCTTATGTTGAAAGGCTCGCAAAAAGTGATAATTCACAAGAAAGTACTGAAGAAGCGCAAAGTCGTCTTATGTCCATAAGAAATTTTTTCCCTTCTATCGTTGACCTTGAGGTCAAAAATATCTATGGAAAAACGATTTTCCAAACTTGTGATGAATCACAGCGCGACTATACTCATACTTCAAGCCCTGTCTTAGACGGCACCTTGTTTACAAGTGTAAGGGACAATCAAAATGGGCAAAATTTTGTCTATATGTCGGCAATTATTTATAGCCACGAGTCAAAAAGGGCCCTTGGTTCTTTGGGCTTTTTTATTTCTTTTGAAGCTTTTTTACAAAGGATCAATGCGCAGACGCAAACAAAGAGCTATGTGATTTCTAGTGAGTTTATGCCACTTTTCTTGTCTGAAAAAGATCGCGAAGAAGTCAAGGCTTTGGATTTTCGCTCTATTATCAGAAAGCCGCATGGCCGAATTGCCTTTCTTGATTCAGTAAAAGATAAGGCTTTTTTTGTACGCTATATGCCATCAACCGATTGGTATATTGTCAGTGTTGTCTCAGAAGAAGTGTTAAGTAAGCCGCTAGAAAGATTAAATAATTATTTTGCCTTGGCCTTTGTGGCTTCACTCTTCCTCGCAGCTCTTTTCGCCTATGCCATTGTGCGCCATATAAATAACAATTTTGTAAAAGACATTGAAGAAGATGAATTTGAATGCTTTGAAGGTATTAAAGCGAATGAATTTGCAGCAGATGAGTTTGAAGTAGAAGCTTGTGAAGCTCAAGAAAGCCTGCCAAAAGAAGGTGAAGCGGATGAGCCTCAAGTAGGACACAAAGATTTTGTGCCAGAAGAAAACGAAGAAAAAAAAGAAGAGCAAGTTGAAATCTTGCCAAAAGAAAGCAAAGAGCCTGTTAGCCCAAAAGAGGCCTTAAAGCCAGAAAAAGCAGTTGAAAGCCCTGCAGAAGAGCCAGCCGAAAAAACCGTTCAGGCAGAAGCTATGCAAGTTGAAGCCGCTCCAACTCTTGAAAAAGAGCCAAGTGATGGTTTTGAAGGGCTTACGGAGAAAGCTCTCGAATTGGTCGACAAAGACTTTGAAGAAAAAACCGCAAAGTCGGCGAACAAGCAAAGTGTTGAAAAGATTGATGAAAAAGATTTATCGGAAGGGGCATCGTCATCAGGACTTCCTCTTCATGGTATGCATGTTTTAGTAGCAGAAGACAATGAAATCAATCAGTTGATCATCCAAGATATTTTGGAACAATTTGGTTGTGTCGTGCATCTTGCAAACAACGGCGCTGAAGCTGTTCTCTTTGTGGAAGAAAAGCATGTTGACATTATACTCATGGATATTCAAATGCCTGTCATGGACGGCCTGACGGCAGCAAGATCCTTACAAAAAAATCCTGAATGCAAAGATATTCCGATTGTCGCCATGACCGCACACGCCCTTGAAAGCGACAAAGAAGAGAGCCGTGAGGCGGGTATGTGTGATCATGTTACAAAGCCTGTTGACCCAGAGCATTTATTAGCTGTACTGCAAAAATGCCTTGAAAAGGAAGAGTAGCAAATTTTTTAGGAAAATTGCTCTTTTGCAAAGCAAAAAGCTAACGCCACATGCCGTGCAAGACTTTTTTTAAAGCATTGTGCAATGTTTCTGCGCGCTCTTTTGCTTTGCCGTCTCTCGAGCAATTTACTCCAATAGACAAGAAATCAATGCGAGAAAAATGTTCTCGCAAGGCGTTGCTGTGGCTGTCTGCATGGCTGTGCTTGGCATTGTTACGTCTTAGACTTAGGTTGGGCTTTGTACGCCTAAGCACAGATTGCCAAGCGCAGGCGACGTGTTTTTCTTCGGGGTGTGAGGTAGAGTATTGCAGATTAAAAAAAGGAAAACTTTCTTCAGTGGGGGAAGAGCGGATCGACAAATGCAAAACTCGGTGCCCTTTTAAGAGTTTTTGTGCCAAAACCTCAAGCACTTGTTTTCTATAAGGCATATACCATTCTGCTAAAAGTTTCTTTTTTGCATTTGTTGGCACATGATGTGTCCAAGGTGACCAAATAGCGGGGTTTTTGTGGCTTCTGTCGAGATTGCACACTTGATAGGAAAGTGTCCCCAAAAATAAAGGCGCCTTGGCTAGTATTGCCCAATGTTGTGCAAGTTCTAAGGCATAGGGATCAAAGCGTTCGGCTTCTTGCCACCAAAGATCTTGCTCTGAAAAAAAGCATTCTGCCCAAGGCGGGATATGATCTGAAGCCCGCTCACAAGAAAAACTCAAAAGATAGCTTGGTCTGTTCATGTTCCCTCCGAAACGTTTTCGGTATTTGTGCTAAAAAAGTTTTACAACATGCTATAACTCTCATATAAAATTAAACTAACACAAAGGCCAAAAGCCTGCCTATTATTTTTCACATGATTGATAAAATTACAAAACATAAAAAAAGAGCAATGTGCCTTTGCGCATTGCTCTTTTTGTTATCATGTGAAGTGTTTATGTATTTGTTTCTTTAAGCCATCTTTTTAATATGCGTATGCTGTGGCCCATGTGTTTTGTGGCGAGATTTCCTACCTTGCTTTTTAGCTCATCAAGCTCTTTGCGGCTGATTTTATCGCCTTTTTTGGCAAGAGCAGGGCTGGCTCGTTCACTTTCTTGTGTATTAGGCCCTGGCAGGGCTTTGTTGGCTTTCATCGCGCATCCAATTTCGTAAAATCAACAGGCTTTGTTCAAAATTGACTTCGGCTAATTGCAAGGTATGCAATTTGACATCTTCAAGGTGCTTGAGTGTGCCGAGTTCGTCATCGTCATAGTCATCATATTCATCTTCGCCATCAATGCTTGCGGCAAGGGCCATTCTCGCTGCTTTTTCTGCCTCATGTGCGGCGCTTTCTTGCGCTTCATAGAGGGCGATTTGTTCTTCAGCTGATGGCAAACCTTCAAGACCTTCAAGCATTTCGCCAGCTTCTACTTTTGGGCGAACAAAGGCTAGCACTATCGGGCGAACAACAATCACGAGGAAGAGCAAGGCGAGCAGAGCAAAGAGGGCTGGTTTTCCGAAGGTTTCAAGGTATTGTGCCAAAACTTGAGCATTTGTCAAGTTTTCTGGGAGCGCTGTGCTGCCAAAGGCCATTGTTGATACTTCAATGCTGTCGCCACGGCTGGCATCAAAGCCCACGGCATTAGCGACAAGGTTTTTGATTTGTGCGATTTCTGCTTCTGTTCTAGGCACATAGACCATATCGCCAGCTTCATTTGTGGCATAGGTTCCGTCAACAGCCACAGCGATGGTAAGGCGGCTGATTTCGCCAAGCTGAGACACGACAGAGTGTTCTTCTTTGTTGATTTCGTAGTTGCTGGTCTTTGTTTCTCTTGTGCCTTCTTGAGAGGTAAGCGCTCCACCGATGCCGTCTCCACGGAAGTTTACATCAGGTGAGCCGGATTCAAGATTAGCACGACCGATATTTGTTTCTTCGCTTGTTTGTTCAGAGCGGATAACGGCGCTTTCTGGGTCAAAGAGTTCACGGCGAATGGTTCTTTGGCTAAAGTCGAGCGTGGCGTCGATTTTTGCGATAACTTTTCCTGGGCCAAAGACAGGGTAGAGAAGTTCGTCAAGTCTGCGTTCAAGGTCTTTTTCAACACGCAATTTGTGTTCACGCTGTGTAGCGGTGAGTGCGCTTATGCCGTCTTCATCGGGTACAAAGAGGGCTTTACCCATGCTGTCGGTAATAGAGATATGGCTTCTGTCAAGACCTTCGATGGCCATGGTCAACATATTGACGATACCACCGATCTCTTTTTCGGTCATTTTTTTGAATTTGTCTTGAAGGCGCAAAACTACAGAAACAGAAGGTTCTTGTTGTTCTTCGATAAAGAGGCTTCTGCGTGGCACAACAAGGTGCACTCTTGCGCTTTCAACATTAGGAAATTCAGCTATCGTGCGAGAAAGTTCGCCCTGCAAGGCACGCTGATAATTGACTTGTTGTACAAAGTCGGTTTGGCCGACCTTGATTTCATCAAAGACTTCAAAGCCAATGCCAGACCCAACAAGAGTGCCTTCGCCGGCGATTTTAATGCGCATATCATAGACTTGCTCTTCAGGGATAAGAATAGTTTTCCCGCCTTCGCCAAGCTCATAAGGGACATTTTCTGCCTGCAAGGTATTGACAACTCTATTGGTGTCTTCAGGCCCAAGGTTGCTGTAAAGCACTTTCATATTGGGCTGATTGATATAATAGAAAAAGCTAAAAAACATCACGATTGAAAGGCCAAGCAAGCTAAGAATAGCAATTCTTTTGCGCATGGATACGGTGGCCCACATTTCTTTGACTTTGTTGAATGTTCCTTTAAGCTGTTCTTGCATGTTGTCCCCCAAGATTCTTGTGTCATGATTTTGGCATTTTTGCTTCAAAATAAAGCTTTTTAGGCCGTGACATAGAGGACATAGCAAGCACTGTGCCAGTTTTTATTTTTAATTGAAAAATCCCTTTAATAGCCAGCAAAAGCGCTCGCAAGGTCACGAAAAATAGCCTTTGCCGCGCCGTCAAGAGACGTTTCATCGGCATTGACAATCACAATATCCCCGCCAGCTCGCAAGGTGTATTGTGGTAAATTCGCCGCAGGATACACACGCAAAGACGAACCAAGGACAAGCATCAAGTCTGCCTGCACTGCGGCTTCTTCTGCTGCTGTAATAGCTTCATAAGGCAAAGCTTCACCAAAAAAAGTGATCTTTGGCTTTAAAACGCCGCCACAAAGACCGCATAAAGGCAGTTCACAAGTTTTTAAAAGTTCAACAACATGTAAAAAAGAGCATTCTTCACCGCATTCCAAGCAATAATGTTCAATAGGTGAGCCGTGCACCTCATGCACTACCTGTGAGCCCGCCTTTTGATGTAGCATATCGATATTTTGCGTGATAATGGCCTTAATATAGCCCTCTTCCTCCCATTTTGCTAAAGCCTTATGCACACAGCTTGGCTGGTACTCGTCCAAATCATATATGAAATTGCGAGAATGCTTGTAATAATAGGCAGGATCTTTGTAAAAATAGTCAATGTCAAAAAGCTTGTTTGCGTCAATGTCCGTACGAGAATATAAACCGTTTTTGCCACGAAAATCGGCTATCCCTGACAAAGTCGAAATCCCCGCACCCGTAAACGCGACACAATGCTTTGCTGCCTTGACCATATCAAAAAGTGTATTGTTTTTCATGTTAAGTCCTTGTAATGGCAAAAGCCGTTTGACAAATCAAACGGCTTTATAAAAAATCTCAAAAAAACATTTTAAAGAAAGCGAAACTATTCAAGTCCAAGCTTCTTTCTGTAGTCTTCAATAATCTCATAGGCGCGGTGTGCAAGTTGGCTTGCTACAGGCTTTGACATTTGCTCATCAGCTCCAACGGCCTCGCCTTTGTGGCGCAAACGGTCAGTAATGAGTGAAGAGAACAAAATAACAGGAATATCTTTTAGAACAGTGTCGTCTTTTATACGCTTACACAAAGAATGGCCGTCCATGCTTGGCATCTCAATGTCAGAAACAACCACTTGAACATATTTAAAGGCAGAATTTTTCTCTTCAAGAGCTTTTTGGCGCACACCATACAGGCGGGCCCAAGCGTCACTGCCATTTGTAAAACTCTCAACAGAGAAATTCGCTTTTTCAAGAAGGCCTCTAAGCATTTCACGAATGAGTTGAGAGTCGTCAGCAATAATAGCATGATAGGAATTGCTGCTTTCCCAGTCGTATTCTTCGTTAAATTGCAAGCCAAGTGTTGGGTTAAGGTCAGCCACAATGCGTTCAAGGTCAAGCAAAAAGATAATGCGGTCTTCAAGACGCACAACACCTGTGACTGTGCTTTCGGTAAGCTTTGCCACATATTGGTTTGGCGGTTCAACCTCTTCCCAAGAAATACGGTGAATGCGGTTCACGCCAGAAACGATAAAGGCCGTGTTGATATCGTTAAATTCTGTAACGATAACTTTTGGCTGCTCAACTTCGGCAGGTTCTTTGTCAAGCCACACAGACAAATCCACAAGAGGGATAATGTGCGAACGCAAATTAAAAGCCCCCTTTACACAGACATGATTGACATCTGGCAAGGATGTAATGTGTGGAACTCGAATGATTTCAAGGACTTTTGCTACGTTAATGCCATAGTAACCACGGTACACCGTGCCGTCTGCCATTTGCTCGTCCAGAAAAAACTCTACTATTTCCAGTTCGTTTGTGCCCGATTCGAGCAAAATTCTTGATTGGGACATGTCGCCTCCCTTTCTATACGCTATTTTTTCTATTCATTACATTACATATGCAAAAGATAGTCATGCAATTCGTCAATAAGATCCTTTGGTGTAGAAGCTCCCGCTGTGAGAGCCAATTTTTCAAAGTGTTCTTTTTTTTCTAAAAAGTCTGTTTCTTTAAGCAATTCTTGCAAATGCTCAACATGCCAAGCGGCAATATTGGCTGAATGTGCTACATCAAACAAGCGTCTTGTGTTTCCACTTGTCTTTCCACCAACTATTACCATAGCTTCTACCTGTTTAGCAAGCAAAATTGCTTCCTCTTGTCGGCGGCCTGTTGCACAACAAATAGTCATCAGTTCTTTGAGTTCTGCAACATTTTCTCTAAAAAGTGCTAAAATGGCATCAAATTGTGTCAATTCTTGCGTGGTTTGTGCCGCAAGCACAAAAGAAGCGGGCTTATTTTTCACAATTTTTTCTGCTTCTTCACAATTGTCAAAAACAAAACAAGACCCTTTGGCATAAGAAAGCAAGCCCAAAACCTCTGGGTGATCTGCTTCTCCAAACAAAGCCAAGGGCAAAGGCAAGCCATTTTCGTTGGCTGTTGCTTTTGCAATGGCAAGCTGAGCGTCTTTTACTCGTGGGCATGTGGCGTCAATACGCTGTATCCCACAAGAAATTAAGCGTTCTTCTTCATGAAGAGGAAGGCCGTGCGCTCTGATAACCACACGCAAATTTTGTTCTCCTGTAGCGTGCAAGGCCAAAACCTCGTCTACAGAATTTAGCGTGACAACGCCCTTTTTTGCATAGGCCTCAATCACCTGATTATTGTGAATAATGGGGCCAATCATCACAATGCGGGCATTTTCGTCTTGTAAGGCGATGTCAAGCATTTTTAAGGCTCGTGAAACGCCAACACAAAAACCTGCTGACTTGGCTCTTAGCACTTCCATTATAAACTCTCAAAATATAGGTAAATTTAATGCAATCTTGCCCTATTGTTTTTGGATACAATAGAGACTATAAGGCACAAGCCAAACTTTGCCAAGCTGCAATTCTTCATAAGAAGGGACAATCTTGTCTTTTTCAATAACTTTCAAAGCACCTTTATTTCGACTTGAATCAAACAAAACAAGTTTATTCTTATCAAGAATATGCGCACTTGTCCAATGCCGAATTTCAAGTTTTTTTTCAACATCAAGGTGCCTGATGAACATAAAGAGCAAGGAAGTCGGTGCCTTGCTTTCTTGTGCATTTTGCACAATGCAATCCCATATTTTTGTAGCGCTGACATTTTTTTGACGAGCAAAGGGTTGATGAATGTTTAAAGGGTATTTTTTCCTTGCTCTTTGCAGCATAGCTTCGACAAGCTTTAAATAATCGGTCTTTTGCTCTAAAATGGCGCACCAATTAAAGATATCTTGTGCTTCATAAACTAAGGTTTCATGGAAGAGGTCTCTTGACTCTAAAAGGCCAAGGCCATAGAGGCGGCGCAAAACATTCAGCACAGCATAGAGCGCGCAAAATACGTCAATTTCGCCTTGAAACAAGGCATTTCTTTCTTTTACGAACTCTTTGTTTTCCATAATTGACCGCTTCAAAAGGTATTTGTCAAAAGGCTAAGGTGTAAGGTTTTTGCGTATTCGACAATGCCGTCTGCAATGCCTTTTGCCACATAATCACGGTATTTGGCTGTGCCAAGCCTCTTGGCTTCTTGTTTGTTTGAGAGGTAGCCTACTTCAACCAAAACCCCTGGCACACCTGCTCCCATAAGCACATGGAAGGGCGCACTGCGAATGCCGCCGTCTTCAACGCTGTAACGTCTTTTACGCAAAAAAGACAGAGAGGCTTCTTGGATATTGGCGGCAAGTCTGCGTGATTCTACACGTCGAATGCCAAGCACCATATCGGCAAGCAGGCCTTCGAGTTCACCAAGCGAGCGTCCGCTCATGGCGTTTTCTGCGGCGGCTAAGCGTTTGTCTGCCGTTGTTTTTGCAAAGTCGAGATAATAGGTCTCAAAGCCATGAATATTTCGATTTGTATTGGCGTTTGCGTGGACAGAAACAAAGAGGTCTGCTTTAAATTTTTCAGGAAATTGCGAACGATCTTCAAGGCTTATCCACACATCTTTTTTTCGTGTATAGATGACAGTAAAGCCTTTTTGCTCTAAAATTTTTCCAAGTTTTAGGCTGATATCAAGGACGATATTTCGTTCAAAAAGACCATTGTGCACAGCGCCAGGATCTGTTCCTCCGTGGCCAGCATCGATGACAACCTTGCGTACGGTCAGGCCAAGCTGGGCTGCCAAGTCGGTGTCGACCGGGGGCTTTGTAAAGGGCAGAGCCTCTGTCGCTATGCGTGATGAGGCGCGCACATAACCACGCAAAAGACCGCCAGCAAGTACGGCCTCTATAGAGGGTGTTGAGCTTGATGAAGCGGTAATAATGATACGAAAGGGTTCTTTTTCTGTGCGCACAGAAAAATTGCGCATAAGCGGCATTTCAAAGACCAAGCGGGTGCGTGTGGGATCTGTTTTTTCTTCGCGCACTTTGGCAAAAAGGCCATGTTTTGGCTGTGTTTTTTCAATGGCAGAGCGGTTCATATCTGCTCTTGGTGTTTCTAGGCTTAAAGTCATTCCCCCTTGCACATTAGAGCGAGAAGGCGATGTGACAAGCCAGTCAATGGCTTTGTCATAACTTAGGGTGATGGTGAGACTGTCCTTGGTGCTTGTCCATGAAAGGCGTTCCATAATGGCCGCCTTGCCGTCGTATGGAGCCCAGCGAGTTTCTGCCACAGAGAGGCCTGCCATATTTTGGCTTTCAATAAGATAAGGGCTTTCTGGAAATTCTCTGGCAAAAAGTCTTGCCCTTGCTTTAAGGCTTTGCGTAGCCTTCATGTCTTTGGCGAGTTCGATGCTTTTAAAAATACCTTGCTCTGCGGCTTTGTGTGCGGGATAGCGTTTTTTTATGTCGTCATAATGGGCATAAGCACGTTGCTTGTCTTTGGCTATGCCAGATCGTCTGGCAAGGGCGTCATAGGCTCTTGCGGCATCAAGCAGGGCAAAGGGGCGGTTTTCCCATCTGGGATTGTTATCGTGCAGTCGAATAAAGCGTGAGGCTAAGCTTTCCCAAGGTTCACGCCAAGAAGAGCGACGTGAATCGGCAGAGAGAGCGTCCATGGCCTTGCGAATGGTTTCATGCTCTTTGTTTATGCGTTCATCGGCGGCAGAAATTTCTTTTTGTCTTGTTTTTTCTTCAGCTTTTTGTGAGACTGGCGAGACAGGGCTTTCTTTTGCTTCAGTGACTTCTTTAGCGGCTTCTTTGCTTGCTTCATTTTGTGCTTGCAAAGAAGGTGGAGCTTGTGGGGCTTTTTTGCCACTTTGGGCAGCGATCAAGGCTTCTAATAAAAAAGCAACTTCTTCGAGGCTTTTGCTTTGTGGGTGATTTTTTCGCAAAAGGGCGAGGCGTTTTTGCATTTCATTTGTATTGCGCTTTGCGGCGGCAAAATGCAAGCTGTCGACCAAGGCCATTTCGGCTGCGTCTTGCCCTTCATAGGTCTCAATTATGCGGTCATAGAGCTTAAAGGCTTTGTTCGTGTCATTTGCTGAGCCTGATTTTCTTGAAAGAAAGTCATAGGCTTTTGCTGCTCCAAGTCCGGCAAGGGGGCGTCCTGGCCATTTGAGGTCTTTATTGTAGAGCATATCAAAGCGTTCTGCCAAATTTTCCCAAGGTTCTCTCCATGTTGAGCGCACTTTGTCTGCTTCAAGTCTTTCCATTGATTTAACAAGGCCTTGATAGCTTCTGTGCAATTCGGCGTATTGCTTGTTTGCGACAGCGTTTTCAGCCTGTTTAAGCTCTTTTGAGTTTAGCCTTTGGATGCCGCCATAATGCTTGGCTAGCTTGGCATAGGGGCTTTGCGGATAGTCTCGAAGCAGGATTTTGGCTCGTCTATTGGCTTCTGCCTTGTCTCTTTTTGCGGCGGCTAGGCGAACACTGTCCATAAGAAGCTCTTCTGCGAGTTCATTGTCAGAATGCGCTCGCAAAAAGGCGTCATAATAGGCATAGGCTTTTTTTGTGTCAGAGGTCGCACCAGAAAGGCGGGCGAGGGTGTCATAGGCGGCGACACTTTGATAGAGGGCGAGTGCTCGATCTTCCCATTCGGGATTTTTTGCATAGAGTTCTTCAAAGTTTTTGGCGAGTTTTTCCCAAGGTTCGCGCCATCTTATGCGTCTTGCGTCTTTTTTTAGATTTTCTAGGTTTTTGAGATTTGATTGATAGTTTTCTTCCGCAGAAGAAGAGCTCCTTTCTGCTGTGTGTCCGCTTAGGGGAAAGCACGTCAGCACAAAAAGAAATGACAAGGCTATGATGAAGAGGCTATAGCCTTGGAAGCTTAGTTGTTTTTTGTTCATACATTTCCGATATAGATAGTCGAAGCTCAAAAAACAGGTGTTCAAGCGTAAAGACTTTCACAAGTCTTTGTATTTTTTTTACAACTCTATTCTATCAATAAGCTCAAATAGCTTTTTTTGCAAGTTTTTTGTATTGGCAGATTTTTGTATGTTAGCCCAGAGCCTTTTTAAAGCGTGTTGTTTTTCGCATAAATAAAATAGCGTCAAAAGAATATAGAGCAACGCCAATCCAAATACACACTAAGGTAATAACAGTCGCATAGGCTATGGGCTCACGAAAGACAAATATCCCCAAGAGCAACATACAAGTAGGCGTAATGTACTGCACAAGTCCAAGGGTCGTTAAGCACATATGTCTTGCCGCAAAGGCGTAGAGCATGAGGGGCAAGGAAGTGACAATGCCGCTTGTAGCCAAAAGCCAAAACTTGTTCCAAGAAAAATTGAACCAAAATCCTTGCCCATTTGACAAAAGCCAAAGAACATAAACAAGGGCAAGGGGCAATAAGACGAGGGTTTCTACAAAAAGCCCGGGGAGGGATTCCATCTGTACCGTCTTTCTAAAAAAGACATAGAGCGCAAAGGATATGCCCAAAAATAGGGTGATCCAAGGCACAGTGCCGTACATAAAAAGACTTATCCCAACGCCAAAAACAGCAAAGGCAAGGCCAAGAACCTGCAAGCGAGAAGAGCGCTCACCAAGCAACAAAAAGCCTGTGGCCGCATTTAACAGGGGCGTAAGATAATAGCCAAGACTGCTTTCAAGCACATAGCCCGCGGTGGTTGCTCGAATAAAGACATACCAATTACCGCCGATGAGCAAAGCCGTCACAAACATACGCCAAGCGACAGAAAAATTTCGCATTCCTGAAACAACTTCTCTCGTACGCCCTGTCAATAAAACGACAATGCCTACTGTGACGGCTGAAAAAATAATGCGGTAAGAGAGGATTTCTAGCGGGTCAATGCCCGCAAGCATACGCCAATAAAGCGGAAAGGCCCCCCACAATAAGACAGAGGCCAAACCCGCCAAAAAACCTGTGGACGATCGGTCTTGCCAATGCCCCTCATGCCCTTGCATAGCTAAGCCTTATTTTGAAAAAGAGCGCACAAACAAATCGCTGATCGCTTTGCGTCCGTTTTCATTCAAAAAACGTGTGCCTGTGGCGGTGAAGTTTTGGCTTTTCAAAACAGGGTCAGAGACTGATACCCAAGCGTCACGGTCCCACTTAAACCAAGCGTTTTTATCTTGGTCAAAGACATACAGGGCTTTGTTGCAAATCTTGGCAAATTCTGCCCCCCAGCCTGTGCCGCCTTTGACGGTATTGTCTGGTTGGATTTCACCAATAACAACAACTTCGTCACCGCTTGAAACTTGCCAACAAATTGACTGCAAGACTTTGCGGAAAATTGGAGCTTTTGTGTATTCGCGCCCCATAAGCTTTGACACATATGTAAGGCTCACATCTTTAAGGGCAAGTTCTGCCGCTGTGAGAACTCTTTGCCCACGAGTTCGCTCAATTTGGTGGCCCTCAAAGGTAAAATTGACCTCTGCAATGCCCCAAGCTTCGGCTTGTGCGCCAAAAAATTGTTCTGTGCCTGTTGCGCCGCCGCTATAGAGTACGCATTCTTTTGGATTTAACATAAGAGCTCCTTTATATAAGGCTAAAAAATTTCCAAACAAAGGGAAAGATTATCACAAGACATAAAAATGGGCAATATGCAAAAGAGCTTCATTTATGGAAAAAACCTTGATTTACGTGCTTTTTTGACAATTAAAAATATACGTAAAAAATTTTTTTAACTGAAGCAGAAAAAAGCAAGGCTGTGGCACTCATTTTGCAAAGCTTAAATCATGTTGACACATACAGGCAACATTTACCTTTTCGCCCTTTACCCAGTGAGGTCACTGTGAACTACGCTCAAAAATTCGATGCCCCCCCAGCTCCACGCATACATCAACTTAGCTATACACCTTATACCGATAGCACCGCAAACTTTCATATTGAAGGCGCTCGCCCTTGGCAGCATATAGCTCAGATGCTTCAATGTGTTTTGCCAGAACTCACAACAATGGAAGAAAATCTTTCTATCTTTAAGGATATTTTTACCCATCATGTGCGTGCCATTATGCGTGCCCTTGGCATTCCCCCAACAACCCGTGTGGTCATTGGCTTAAATGAAGAAGGTGAGCTTAAAGTTATTCATATGCGCCATGAAAAGGCCGCAGACCTTGAAGCCATTTTGACAAAAGACGATGAAGCACGCTCTCAGCTGGCCGCCATTGCCTTGCGCACAAAAATGCTTACGCAGATTGAATCACTCAGCGATACGCTTACAGCCATGATGCAGGATACACCTATGGCAAAAAATTATCATATGAGCCTCATTGGTGATCTTTCGCACTTTTACAGTGCATAATTTGAAATGGATCGATTTTGCTTTGATTGAATTGGATTAGACTGGGTTGATTTAGGCTAAATTAAGAAGGCGAAAAAAAATTTCTTTCTTTTAAGTAAAAAAACTTTGCTTACACAAAATGTAGGCAAGGTTTTTTGTTTTTGTTTTGTTTTTTTGAGTTTTTTGGAGATTTTGGAGATTTTTAGGCTTGTTTTTT
>CAYJIB010000011.1:18257-32547 GCA_964370125.1 uncultured Desulfovibrionaceae bacterium | reverse complement strand
TGCCTTTCTGAAAAAGGCATGAAAATGCCTTTTTCAGCGTCGACTAATTAGTCGGCACTGAAAAATAGAAGAAGTCTTTGATATTGAAAACTTTTTAGCTCAAAACACTCTAATAAAATTGCAAGGAAAATGAGTATGGAATACGAATTTCTTGCAATTTTATGGAGCCAAAGAGATATTTTTCAGAGCCGGCTACCAACATTTTTGCGAAAGCAAAAATGTTGCGCCACGAAAAATAAGCCAGAACTTGCTTCTGGCGTCTGCGAAGCAGTATTTGGAGTGGGCGTGCCTTTCTGAAAAAGGCATGAAAATGCCTTTTTCAGCGTCGACTAACTCGTCGGCACTGAAATCAGTTTCGTCTCATAACCTTGCTCTTTCTTTGCCTTATTCTTTCTTTGCTCGATCGACATTTTTTTGCTCTGGGCGGCTTATCCCCAAATGCCCAGCAGGCACATCTTTTACAATCACAGAACCCGCGCCAATCAAAGCCCCATCACCAACACAAACAGGGGCAACAAGAGCAGAATTGCTGCCAATAAAGGCCTTTTTGCCAATACTGGTCTTGTGTTTGTTTTTTCCGTCATAATTACAGGTTATCGTGCCAGCCCCGACATTTGCGCCCTCGCCGATTTCAGCGTCACCAAGATAGGTCAAATGATTGGCTTTTGCCCCTTCGCCAAGGCGGCTGTTTTTCATCTCTACAAAATTGCCCACACGAGAAGCCTCTTCCATAATTGAACCAGGGCGCAACCTTGCATAAGGGCCAACTTGACACTCCTGCCCAACTTGTGCGCCTTCTATATGCGAAAAAGAGCGAATACACGCCCCGCTGGCAATATGGCTGTTTTTGACAATCACATGCGCCTCAATAAGGACGTCATTTTCAATATGCGAATGCCCAAGCACATCACAAGGGGCATACAGCTCTGCCCCGGGCGCAATATTGGCAAAAGGGCTTATACGAAAAGCCTCTCCGTGCAAAATAACCCCCGCTTGACGCAGGGCAAGAAGTCTTTTTCTTTGCTCTTCATCTTCAAGCTTTGCCAACTCAAAAGGGGTATTTACGCCAATCAGGCCTTTTTCTTGTCCACAAACAATAGCCTTTACCAAGATTTTGTCATGAAGAAGTTTTTCAATGATGTCGGTAAGATAATATTCTTTTGCGGCATTTTCTGTGCCAAGTTTTGGCAAATATTCACGCAATAAAGGCACATCACACACATACATTCCCGCATTGACTTCATTTGTTGCGGGGCCGTATTTTTCTTCAGTATACTCTTTGGCTTCGACAATGCCTTGCAAAAGGCCCTCTTTACGCACTATCCGCCCATAAGAAGCGATGTCGTCAAGCTCAAGTGTCGCAAGGGCCACCTGGGCATCGCTTGCAGAATTGATAAAATCACGCACAAGGCCTTGTGTGAGACAAGGGCAGTCTCCATTCACAATAAGAAGCCTTGTAATGCCCGCCTCTTCAATAAAAGGCAAGGCCGTAAGAACGGCGTGGCCAGTGCCTCTTTGTTCTTCTTGCAAAATCCATGAATTGCGTTTTGAAAAAGCTTTTTTGACTTCCTCTGCTCCATGCCCAATAAGCGTCCACACCGCCTGACCAAAAAGGCTGTCGAGCGCATGATGCACATGGGCCAAAAGTGGCTCGCCAAGAAAGGTGTGCAAGACCTTGGGCTTATTTGAGTGCATACGACTTCCCTTCCCTGCGGCCAAGACAAGGGCTCCAAGCTTTTGCGTGTTTTTGGGCTCTTTATCGTGCATATTGCCTTCCTTTTCCATTTATTTTTAGGGCAAAACTTTGCCTTCTTTACTTTTGACTTTAACTAAGGTATTCTCGCAAAAAAGGACGCAAAAGTCTATCTTTTTGCAAGCTTTTTGGTAGTGAATTTTCAATTTGCTCAAAGCATCTAGCTTACTTTGTATTGTCGCATAAGAAAAGGATCTTGTATGGGTTATCACATTAAAGAAATATTTTTTGGTTTACAAGAAGAAGGCTTTTATGCTGGTCGTGCGGCTCTTTTTTGCCGTTTTTCTGCTTCAAACGCTTTAGCGTCAAAAGAAGCCCATTTACCAAAGACGAAGAGCCTTTTGTCAAGTGCCGATTCTGTCGGAACAAATGGCATAGGCGGCGGTTATTATGCCTCTGATCGTGCCTTGATGGAAGCCATTTTTGAGGCCATACCCAAGAGATGCCATCACGCTTCTGCAAAGTACAAGCCCATGATCGTCTTGACAGGTGGCGAACCTGCAACACAGGTTACGACAAACCTTGTCACCCTTATGCACAAACACAATTTCTATGTGGCCATCGAAACAGGCGGCACCATGCCCATTCCTTCAAATCTCAACTGGGTTTGCGTTTGCCCAAAAGCCAATACACATTTGTCGCTTACCAGCGGAGACGAGCTTCGCTTAGAATGGCCACAAGAAAACACAAAGCCCATTTATTATTTGGAGCACGCCTTTCGTCACTTTATCTTGCAACCAAAATCTGACGAATATTTGCAAGAAAATCTCCAAGCCTGTATTGCCTATTGCCTTGCCAATCCAGCATGGCGCTTAGGCCCACAAATTCACACCTGCCTTGAAGAAAAGGGCGAAGAAGAAAAAGAAGAGGCTTAATTTTCCATGCAAACCATTCCCTTTCGTGTTGCGGCCATTCACGACTTGTCAGGCTTTGGGCGCACTTCGCTTACTGTTGTCATTCCAGTCTTATCGAGCATGGGCATTCAGGTCTGTCCTCTGCCAACAGCTGTCTTATCTACCCACACTGTAGAATATACCGACTTTACTTTTTGTGATCTCACAGACGAAATGCCTAAGATCTTAGAGCATTGGAAGGCTATTGGTCTGCATTTTGAGGCTATTTATTCGGGCTTTATGGCTTCTTGCGAGCAGATGTCGCTCGTTGCGCATTGTATTGAGCATTGCCTGGCAAAAGACGGCCTTGTTGTGGTCGATCCTGTACTTGGCGACAATGGTATTTTAGACCCAACAATGACACCGGCAATGGTGAAGAGTATGCAAGAACTTGTCACAAAATCACATATTGTTACGCCAAATCTTACCGAGCTTGCCTTCTTGCTTGACAAAGACATTCCCGCTTCTATTTCCTTAAACACTGTCAAAGCATGGTTAAAAGAACTGGCTAGCCTAGGCCCTCGCATGGTGGTTGTGACTTCTGTCCCCACAAAAAGCGGGCATCTTGGGCAAATCGACAATGACACTGAAGCCGAGCTCTCAGCCTTTGACAGCACCTCTGTTGTCGCCTTTGACAAAGAACAAGGCCGCTTTTGGTATATGCCTTGTCAATATATTCCCGCACATTACCCTGGCACTGGCGATACCTTCACCTCTGTTCTTTTGGGTGCGCTCTTACAGGGTGACGCCTTGCCCATAGCCATTGAGCGAGCGGTGCATTTTGTCAGCAGCGGGATTCGTGCGACCTTTGGGCACAAACTTGCCATGCGAGAGGGCATCTTGCTTGAGCGTGTTTTGCCTGTTTTGCAGCAATGTCCTCAAAGCAATGTCTGCCAACTCCTTAGCTAGTCAGCACTACCTACATAGCCTTTTCGTAGTCGATGACTGCGTTAAAGCCCGCTACAGCGGCGACTGCCGTCGGCTATAAGGAAGTTTTATACGAGCAATCGCCTCAGATTTAAGGCGTATTGTTTCCTAAAACATTGACTTTTCTTTCTATTTACATAAAGTTTTCTGACTGCTCATTTCAAAAAAATCACACGACAAAAAGGAAAAACGATGTCCTATGCACCGCTCCCAATGGTTCCAGGCCCTGTTACCCTTCACCCAAAAGTGCTTGAAGCCATGCGAAAAGATTATGGATCTGGGCAAATTGAAGAAGATTTCATCGGACTTTATGACGCCACAGCAAGAAAATTTGCCCGCCTTATGGGAACAAAAATCAAAAACGGCAACGATGTTGTGCTAATGACAGGCGAAGGTATGCTCGCCCTTTGGGGCGCATTAAAGAGCTGTCTTCGCCCAAAAGACCGTGTCGCAACCATCGGCACAGGCATTTTTGGTGACGGTTTTGCCGATATGGCAGAAAGCCTTGGCTGTGAAGTGACAAAAATTTCTTTGCCCTATAACAGCACCATCCCCACTGAGGGAAAAGAATTTGAAGCCTTGGCAGAAAAGCTCGCCATTGCAAAGCCCAAAATGCTTATTGCTGTTCATTGCGAAACGCCCTCTGGCACGCTCAATCCTTTAGAAGCCGTGGGAAAACTTAAACACGAGCTTGGCATTCCCCTCTTTGTTGTGGACGCTGTGGCCTCTCTTGGTGGCGCGCCTGTGTGCATGGACGATTGGCATGTCGACCTCATGCTTGGAGGCTCGCAAAAATGCCTCTCTGCCCCGCCAAGCATGTCGATGCTTGGGGTGAGTGCTAAGGCATGGGAATGTATAAGAGAGGTGGGCTATCAAGGCTATGACGCCATTTTGCCTTTTGCCACTGTCAGACAAGACGGGCGTTGCCCTTATACACCTTATTGGCACGGTATGGCGGCCATTCATGCGGCGGCTGAAGCCTTGCTTGAAGAAGGCCTAGAAGCTGTTTTTGCCAGGCATGAGGCTGTGGCCTTGCAATGTCGTAAGGGCTTAAAAGAGCAAGGTTTTTCTTTGTGGACAGAAGAAAAAGCTATCAATTCTCCAACCGTAACAGCGGCAATGATACCTGCGGGCTATACTTGGCAAAGCTGGCAATCTCACCTAAAGAAAAAAGGGCTCATTGTGGCTGGCTCTTTTGGGCCAATGGCGGGCAAGGTCTTTCGCCTTGGGCATATGGGTGTGCAAGCGCAAGAATGGATGATGAAGGAAGTGCTTGAAATTTTGGGAGATTTTTAGACAAGAGAAGATCACAACAAAGCTTAAAAAAAACGGCACCAGAATTTTTCCAGTGCCGTTTTTCTTATTCAAGCAAAATCTTATTGCGCCATGAAAAATAAGCCAGAACTTGTTTCTGGCGTCCACCCTTCGAAGAGGAGGTATTTGGAGTGGCGTGCCTTTCTGAAAAAGGCATGAAAATGCCTTTTTCAGCGTCGACTAGTTAAAGCTATTCTTCAAGCTTAAAGGCTGAGTGCAAGGTGCGCACAGCAAGCTCGGTGTATTTTTCTTCGATGAGGCAAGAAATTTTGATCTCTGAAGTGCTGATCATCAAAATATTGATATTTTCTTCATAAAGGGCTTGGAAGGCCGTAGCCGCAACACCTGTATGATTTCTCATGCCCGCGCCAATAACAGAGACCTTTGACACATCGTCAGAATGGCTCACACCACTCCCACCGACTTCTTGAATCATCTTTTCCATAAGAGGAAGGGTTTTTGCCAAGTCTTTTTTGGACACGGTAAAGGCCATGTTGACAACGCCCTCGGTGCTCGCTGTTTGAATAATCATATCAACAACGATGCCGCATTTGGCAAGTTGTCCAAAAATAGCGGCGGAAATCCCTGGGCGATCGGGGACTTCTTTCAAGGTGATACGAGATTGATCTTTATCATAGGCAATGCCAGAAACAAGCACAGCTTCCATCATACTGTCCTCCTGAGTGACGAGAGTTCCGGGATTTTCGGTAAATGTTGAGCAAACACGCACAGGAACATTGTATCTTTTCGCAAATTCTACTGAACGAATTTGCAAGACCTTTGCTCCCATAGAAGCCATTTCAAGCATTTCATCATAAGAAATACGGTCAATTTGGCGTGCGGAAGAACACAAATTGGGATCTGTTGTAAAAACCCCGTCTACATCGGTATAAATCTCACATGGGCAAGAATCAAGAGCCGCAGCCAAGGCCACAGCTGATGTATCAGAGCCACCTCGACCGAGTGTCGTTATGCGTCCGCAAGGACTGATGCCCTGAAAACCCGCAACAACAAGAACATCATATTCATTAAAGGCCGACTTTAAACAATCGGCATCGATGTCCAAAATGCGAGCTTGGCCAAAATCGTCATCGGTTTTAATGGGAATTTGCCAACCAAGAAAAGAACGTGCTTTTATGCCATTGCGCTGCAAAAGCAAAGAAAAAAGCACGATAGAACCTTGCTCCCCTGTTGAAAGCAAAGAATCTACCTCTGCCAAATCAGGTGAATCGGACCATTTTGAGACAACGTCAAGCAATTTATTTGTGCGCCCTGACTTTGCAGACAAGACAACAAGCACTTTATTGCCCGCATCAAGAGCCTTTTGCACCTTGCCGCAAACAAGTTGCAAACGCTCAATATCGGCTACCGATGTTCCACCAAATTTTTGTACCACAATGCGCATAAAATGTCCTCACATCTTCATACAATTTTACAAAAGCGCATAATACATCAGAAAAATTAAAACGTCAAGAAAACATTGAGCTTTTTCGTTATGGCAGTTTGTTATGATGCAGCATTTTCTTGCACATCTCTTAAAACTCTGCTTACACTTCACCAAACTTGCTTTTTTTCTTTTTTTCTGTATACTACGGTGACACAGAAGAAACATAAAAAAAAATAGATTTATATAGAATTATTTCTTTAAAGCATACACTTTTGAACTCTTTGCTTCTTGCAAAATTGAGGTCTTATGAAAAAACTTTCTTGGCAATTTAAAGTGAGCCTTGCCTTGCTCATCTTAGTTAATGCCCCCTTTCTTTTTGTAGCAAAGGTCAGTACAGACGCCATTGAAAATACGCTCTTAACAGAAAAAGCAAACAAGCTTTCATCACTTGCCCATGTTCTTGAATCAATGCTTGACGAAAATGGCTTTGATGAAATCTTAAAAGATCACAATGCCCTCAATGCTAGCAAAGAAGAACAAATCAAAATACTTAACCAAGAACTCACCAAGGTAACAAACAATGTTCCTTCTGAAAATTCTGGTCTTGCCGTCGGTTATTATAGCGCAGACTTTGATGCGATACTCGCCTATAGCCCGTCTGAAGAATATGAGGGCTTGGTAGGGACGCCCATTCCAATAGACCACCCTGGGCGTGAAGTCATGCGTGACAATAAAGTCATCGTCGCCAGAGGAAAAATGGTGCGTGGCGATATCATGAACGCCATGTACCCGATAGAAAGAAATGGCGAAGTCATTGGCTATGCTTGGGCGAATGAACTTGAAGCCGACGTACAGGCACAGATTTCTGATTTGAAAGATGAAACCCAACTTTTGCTTTTTTTCAGCTTTTTATTCACAGCCGCAATTATTTTCTTCTTAGCGACACGCACTGTGCGTGACATAGACGCTGTGATAGCTGGTGTTCGCGCTATTCAAGCAAACCTTAAACACCGCATACCGCCACTTAAAGGCGAATTTGGGGACGTCGTCGCAAGCATCAACGATATGGCAGAAAATATCAGCAAAGCAACAGAAGAAAGTGTTAGAGCTGTCAATGTTTTGCAAAGCGTTATGAACAATGTTGAGGTGGGCATCATGGTGTATTCTCCACAGGTGCAAAACTTGATTTACGCCAACCCTTACGCCGCAAGCGTTTGGAATATTAGAGAAAATGACGAAAAAAGCCTGTACGAAAGCCTCTATAAAAAAACCAAACTCTCAAAAGAAGAAGCCCATAAATCGCTTTTTGATGCAAATGGCGAGCCTATTTTCAGCGTAAACAGTTATGAAGAATATGTTGAAGATTTAGGAAAAACCCTCTTGATTTCGGACAGGCTTGTCCACTGGCATGACGGCAGCATCGTGCTTTTGCGTGTATACACCGACATAAGCACACAAAAAGCCCTTATGGCCGCAGAATCTGCCAACCAAGCACAAAGAGACTTTTTAGCACGCATGAGCCATGAAATACGCACACCCATGAACGGTGTTCTTGGCATGACACGTCTTGCCATACACGAAAACCCACCAGAAAAACAACTCGCCTATTTGAATAAAATCCAATCTTCTGCCACCCTCTTGCTTGGTATCATCAACGACATACTCGACTTTTCACGCATAGAAGCGGGCGCAATGACCGTTGAAAACAAAGCCTTTAACTTGCACGAAGCCATCGACAAAGTACAAGAGCTGATTTTGCCCCGTGCAGAAGAAAACAGCACCCTGCTCAAACTCGATGTCGAGCCAAGTGTGCCCAAATTTGTCAGCGGCGATTCTTTGCGCTTTTCGCAAATTTTGCTCAACCTTCTTGGAAATTCAAGCAAATTTACCAAAGAAGGCACGATCACTCTTTCTGCTTGGGCTGAAAAAGATCCCCAAAACAACATTCGTATTCATTGCGCAATCAGCGATACAGGCATTGGCATGTCTAAAGAACAACTCACTGGCCTCTTTAAGCCATTTGCGCAAGCAGACAGCTCTACCTCAAGACGCTTTGGCGGCACAGGTCTTGGACTTTCTATTTGTAAAGCCTTTATTGAGCTTATGGGCGGTGAAATATCTGTCAGCAGTGAAGAAGGCAAGGGAAGTACCTTCAGCTTTTGGGTAAATTTTGAGGAATATATCCCTACGAAAAAAGAAGAACAAGAGGCCATAGCGCCTTGGGTTGACGCTCGTTATGACGACAACATTGTGCTCTTGGTAGAAGACAATTTCATTAACCAAGAAGTCGCGATAGCTATTTTGAGCGAGCTTGGCTTTACTATTGATGTGGCAAATGATGGCAAAGAAGGCTGCGAAATGTTTCGCAAAAAAGATTATGACCTTGTCTTTATGGACTTACGTATGCCTGTCATGGACGGCTTTGAATCTACTGAATGTATACGCAGAAGCGACAAACACAACGCAAAAAGCGTGCCCATTATCGCTATGACGGCAAACGCCATGGACGAAGACAGAGAACGCACAGCAGCCGCTGGCTTTAATGACCATGTCGCAAAACCCATTGAAATAGACGAGCTCAAAAAAGCTTTATACCAATTTATTGCAAGAAAATAAGGACTTCAAAAAAAGACGAATTTCTACAAAAAGACGCTTGTGCCGACTAGGAAAAAAGACGCTTGCACAAAGACAAAGCCGCCTCACCAAAAGGCACAAGACGCACAAGGCGGCTCTCGCCCTCGCCTGTAAAGCGCACTTCTAAGCGATTTTTGGGCAAAACATCAGGCGAAAGAAGCTCTGCCCATTCGACAATCACCAAGGAACAAGGCTTTTTTGCACGACTTTTAGAAAAAGCCTCTGCATCATCAATGTCGTCAAGGTCAAGAAGAGCTTCAAAGGCTTCTTCGAGCTCTTCAGCCAAAAGGCCCTCTGTACGGTACACATCACAATGCAAAACAGGGGGCTTTGTGTCGTAACGATTGCATAAAGCAAAGCTTGGGCTGGCAATATCGGCATTTTCGCCATCTGGCAAGGCCGAAACAAAAGAACGAACAAAACTTGTCTTGCCCGCCCCAAGATCGCCCACAAGCAAAAAACAGCGCAAAGGCGAAGAATGAGCTGCTACAAAAAACTTGGCAAGCAAAGCCCCAAAAGCTTCTGTGCCTTCTATTCCAATAAGTTCTCTTTCAAACATAACTTGACCGCCTAAGAGATTAAAGCTAAAGAAGCTTATCCCATTGTGTAAAAAGGCGCAAGGAAAGTCTTTGTGCCAAAGTTTTATCAAGAAACTATCGAAAACAGGAAGAGCATGAAATTCTTAGCAATAGATTATGGCCAAAAAAGAAGCGGTCTCGCCGTCAGTGACGCTGGCGGCCGCATGGCCTTTCCAAGAAGCACGCTCATTATGCGTACAAAAGATGAATTTTTTCAGGCTATTTTACACATTATACAAACAGAAGCCATAGAGGGCATCGTCATTGGCCTGCCCCTACACGAAAATGGTGAAGACTCTCTCACCACCAGACAAGTGCGCAATATGACAAAAAAATTACAAAGAAGAACAAGCCTTCCCTTGTATTTTTGCGAAGAATACTTAACATCTTTTGAAGCCAAAGAAGACCTCTTTGCTCTTGGCTACAGTCAAAAAAAGGTGCAAAAAAATCTTGACCAACAAGCGGCAGTCCGCATTTTAGCCTCTTTTCTTGAGCAAGACCCGCAAACATGGAGACAGCTATGAGCGATAAAACAGAAGATCAAGAGATAAAAGAAGAAGCCAAAGAGACAAAAAATGGCAAGAAAGACAAAAAAGCCCAAAAAAAGGGCAAGAAAGGCAAGAAAATGGCGCCAAGACGCAAATTTATTCTCTTAGCCCTCTTGCCCATTGTTGCTGTGGCTCTCTTCCTCACCTATGATGTAATGAGCTTCTTAGGCGAAGCCCCATCAGAAAAGCCCAAAGAAATTGAATTTACCGTTTTGCCGGGCTCTACCTTTCAAGAAATCGCCGAAAAGCTCTATGAAGAAGGCCTGATCACCAATGTGCGCGCCTTTGTGATGTATGCCCGCTATAAGGGCATTACCGAAACCTTGCGCAGCGGACATTATACCCTAAACACCTCTTGGCCGCCGCCGCAACTGATAGATCATCTCATGGTCGCTAAACCAAAGCTTGAGACCATCACCATTCCCGAGGGCTTGCCTTGGTGGGAAGTGGGCAGACGTTTTGAAATGGCCGGCCTTATTCGCTTTGAAGATTTTAGAAAAACCATTCATAATCCCACTTTCCTTGCGCATTGGAATGTCCCCTTTGACAATGCTGAGGGCTTTTTGTTCCCCGACACCTATAAATTCCACAAGCCCCTTGTGCGCAATGAACGCTCTGCCCAAGAAATCTTAGGCCACCTGCTCGCCAATTTTTGGAAGCGCACCCGCCATGTGTTTGAAGAAGAAGAACGTTCAAAAAATGATCAAAAAAAATACATACAAAGAATCATGACTCTGGCTTCAATCGTTGAAAAAGAAACCGCCAGCAGAAAGGAATATGCCCGAATAGCCGGTGTCTTTGCCAATCGCTTAAACCGTGATATGCGCTTGCAGGCTGATCCCACTATCATTTATGGACTTGGCCAAAAATTTGATGGCAATATCACAAAAGCCAATCTGCAAGACAAGAAAAACCCCTATAATACTTATCAAATCGACGGCCTCCCCCCCGGCCCTATCGCTTCACCCGGCCTTGCCGCCATTGAAGCCGCAGGCCAACCAGAAAGACACAATTATCTCTTCTTTGTGTCAAAAAATGACGGGACTCATGTCTTTACTTCAAATTTGCGAGACCATAACCGTGCGGTCAATCTCTATCAAAAAAGAAGAAGGGGCGATGGCTTGCGTTGGCAACAGGGCGGCACAGTTCAATAAATAGGCACTGTAAATAACACGACTTTCTGAGTTGAAGGGGCATGGATTGCCACGCTACCTATCCGTAAAAGCTCACTATCGTTCGCTAACGGCTAGGGGCTCGCAATGACCTTCGTTGCATCGGGAGTCATTGCGAGGAGACCCGAGGAACGAGGGGCGACGCGGCAGCCACCCAAGAGGCGCACAAAGTGCGTTTATGTTAGGCGAAGAATGAGCCTTACATAAATGGACAGCAACGCATCCATAACATTTTAGCCAAAAGACAAACAACTCAGAAAGTCGTATAAATAATTAGGAATACTATGACAAAAGCTCCAAAAAAAATAAAGAAAAATCCTGCACAAAAAGCTGAACAGATAAAAAAAGAAAGCTCGCCACAAAAACAAGTGTGCGAAAAAAACCTTTTGCCACAACCAGAATTTAGCCTCTTGTGCACAGCTTTTACTAAGGGGCAAATCGATACCCTTATTGAAGGTCTTAAAGAAGAAGGAAGCTTGCAGTATATCTTTGCGGGGCGTTCAAATGTAGGGAAATCCTCCCTCATCAATGCCCTTGCGAGGCGAAAAAATCTCGCAAAAACAAGCTCCACACCAGGAAAAACACGTTCGGTCAATGCCTATACGGTTATACGCCCAGCCGCAAAAGACCCCGACTCGCCTATAAACAAAAGCCCCGAAAGCTTTTGCCTTGTTGACTTACCTGGTTATGGCTATGCCAGGTGTTCGCACAAAGAACGTGAACATTGGGCAAAGCTTATCGACTATTATTTAGAAAAAGCCCCAAATCTCGTTGGCATGGTGCTTTTGCTTGATTGTCGCATTCCTCCGCAAGAATCCGACACACAACTGGCCCTTTACGCTCTTGACAAAAAGATCCCTCTCTTGCCTGTCCTCACAAAGGCCGATAAATGCACTGCAAGAGAGCGCAAGGCCAAGAAAGAGCAGTGGAAACTTATCTTAGACGGCCTAAGCCCGCAACTCGTTTCTGTGAAAGACACGCATATGATAGGAAATCTCTGGCGCACGCTTTTTGAGAGACTTACAGACTTTGCCGCAAAGACCGATTTGAACAGTGGCAATACTGATGCCAAAGAAGAGCAAGAAGACGATTTTGCCAAGGAAAGCTGATATTGCCATTTCACCATAAATCTTGTATACAGAACTGAAAATTCACAAACACAAAACAACAGAAGGTAGGGCTATGCATATCACAAACTTTTTTGGAAAACAAAGTCCAGAGGAATTGCTTAAAGAATACGGTTCACCCCTCTATGTATACAATGAAGACATCTTGCGTGAGCGTTGCCGAGAGCTCTTGGCCTTGTCAAATCACCCGCAATTCTTTGTCAATTATTCGGCAAAGGCCAATACCAATATCCATTTGCTCAAAATGATCAAAGAAGAAGGCTGCGTAGTCGACGCTATGTCACCGGGCGAGCTTCTTTGCAATCTTAAGGCGGGCTTTGAACCTCAAGATATTTTGTATGTCTGCAACAATGTCTCTGCCGAAGAAATGCAAAATGCCTGCAAGCACAATGTCTTGATGAGCTTGGACAGTCTTGACCAGCTTGAACTCTTTGGTCAAAGCTGCCCAAATAGCCCCTTTATGATTCGTGTCAATCCGGGCATTGGCGCAGGACATCACCAAAAAGTGATCACCGCTGGCAAGGACACAAAATTTGGTATCGATCCAAAAGAATTGCAAGAGGGCGGTGCTGTTCAGACCATTGCACAAAAATACGGCCTGCGCCTTGCTGGCCTTAATCAACACATCGGCTCTTTGTTTATGGAAGCAAAGGCCTATATGGAAGCTGTGCAGGTCTTGCTTGACATTGCAAGCACAATAAAAGGCCTTGAAATCATTGACTTTGGCGGCGGCTTTGGTATCCCTTACAGAAAGTCAGAAGGCCAAGCCCGCCTTGATTTGGCAGAACTTGGCAAAAGCCTTCACGCCTGTCTTACAGAATTTTGCGAAAAAACGGGCTATCAAGGGCGTTTTTTCATTGAGCCGGGGCGTTATCTTGTTGCTGAAAGCGGCATGGTGCTTGGCCATGTTCACGCCACAAAGCACAATGGCGAGAAGCGTTTTATCGGCACAGACATTGGCTTTAATGTGATTATGCGTCCAATCATGTATGACGCGCATCACGATATCGCTTTCTTTAGAGATGGTCAGCTTTTACAGGGCGAGGCCACGCCGCAAACCGTTGTTGGCAATATTTGCGAGAGCGGCGATATTCTTGCCAAAGACCGCCCGCTCCCACAAGCTGAGCGTGGTGACGTTGTGGCTGTGCTTGATGCGGGGGCTTATGGTTTTGTTATGGCTTCAAGCTACAATCAACGCCCAAGACCAGCAGAAATCCTTCTGTGCAAAGACGGCTCTGTACGCTGTATCCGCAAAAAAGAGACCATTGAAGACTTGCTCAAGAATTTTTAGTTTTAACAGAGTATAAGGCCTTGTGTTCAAAGCACGAGGCCTTTCCACAATATTACAAAAACGAGCCGCCTATGTCCTTAAACCACGACCTTCTTGCCTTACTCGCCTGCCCAAAGTGCAAAGAAGCCCTTTCTCTTCTTGAAGACGAAAGCGGCCTTGCTTGCGAAACTTGCGCCTGTATCTACCCTATTGAAAACGAAATTCCTATTTTGCTTATAGAACGAGCGATTGCTGTAGGTGAGTAAAGCACAACTCGCTTGCGCAATTTGATTGCCTCTGCAACATTGAACAAAAAAGCTTGGCCTATATCTTGCTACAAAGAAAGCTATGGATATTTTCAACTTCAATCAGCTGGATTTCTTCAGTTTTTTATTGACGCTCATGCGTCTTTCTGTCGTGCTCTTTATGTTTCCTCTCTTTGACGGTTCGACAGTTCCAACGCAATGGAAAGCAGCGGCAAGCCTTATCCTCACTATGGCTATCTGGCCTTTTACCTCTATTCCTGGGCTGCAAATGCCCAGTCACCCTGTTTCTATCGCCTTAATTATGGTCGGTGAAATGCTTATAGGCCTGACCCTTGGCCTTGCGGTGCGCTGTTTTTTTGCGGCCATTCAGTCTGGGGGCGAGGTTATCGCTATGCAGATGGGCTTTTCAATGATCAATTTT
>CAYJIB010000011.1:0-18247 GCA_964370125.1 uncultured Desulfovibrionaceae bacterium | reverse complement strand
ATTTTGCCGACCCCACCTCTGGCAACAATACCGGTCTTGTGGCTTATTTCCTCTATATGGTCAGCACCGTTGTCTTTCTTGTTTTTGACGGGCATTTGTATATGTTAAGGGCCCTTGTCTATACCTTTGACTTTGTTCCTGTCGGGCAATTTTCACCTCAAGAACTCTTGCTCACCGAAATGCTGCGTATAACGGGCAATGTCTTTGCTTTTGCCGTAAAGGTTGTCGCCCCTGTAATGGCCGTGCTTTTCCTTATTGAAGTGGGCCTGGGTATGCTTATTCGAGCAACGCCTCAGCTCCCTGTTATGGAAGTGGGTTTCCCTCTAAAAATCGCTGTCGGCCTTTTCTTTATCAGTATGCTTTTTGCCATATTGGCACAAGAAACAGAGCGTTTTGTCTTAAGTCTTAACAATCTTTTTGACGGCTTATTGCGAGGGATTTTATGAGTGATCCGAGCAAAACCGAAAAAGCGACGCCCAAGCGACGGAAAAAGACCCGAGAAGAAGGGAACGTCGCCAAATCGCAAGAACTCAGCAAACTTATCACAACAGGCGTTGGCGTCCTAGGCCTAATGCTCTATTTTAATGTAGTCCTTGACCAGCTCAAGACCCTTTTTCGAGCTATATACAGCGAAGCCGCAACTTTTCAAGCAGACAACGACACCGTCTATGAACTTGTCTTGCAGGTAGCGCAAAGCCTTGCCATTATCCTTTTGCCCGTCATTGTCCTTATTGCCTTTGCGGCCTTTGCTATCATGCGCTGGCAGGTTGGCCCTTTGTGGGCCCCAAAGGTCCTTGCCTTTAATTGGGGGCGTTTTAATATTTTTCAAAATCTCAAAAGCATGTTTATGTCGGCGCAAACCCTTGTGCGCCTAGGAAAATCTTTAGGACAAGCCTTTGTCATCGGCCTTGTGCCTTATTTCTTTATTCGTGGTGAAATAGACAATTTCCTCCCCCTTTATTATGGCAATGCAGAAACAATCGGCTCGTATATGCTGAATACCGCTATGTATTTGGTGCTTTATACAATGATCCCTATGATGATTATCGCCGCTGCCGATTATTTTTATAGCAATTACACCTATGAAGAAAATATCAAAATGTCCAAACAAGAGGTAAAGGACGAACACCGCCAACAAGAGGGTGATCCCTTAGTCAAACAAAGACAAAGACAGAAAATGATGGAAACCATGTCAAGGCGCATGTTGCAAGATGTGCCAAGGGCCGACGTCATTGTCACAAACCCAACCCACATAGCCGTAGCCTTACGTTACAATGCGATGGAGGCCCCAGCCCCTGTTGTTCTTGCGATGGGTGTTGAACATGTTGCCGAAAAAATCAAAGAAATTGCTAGAGAACACAATGTTCCTATCCGTGAAAATGTCCCTTTGGCACGGGCTTTGTATAAAGCAGTAGATGTAGGGGATATGATTCCTGATGAACTGTTCAAAGCAACAGCCGCGGTACTGGCCTCTGTATGGCGTGCCACTGGAAAAAGAAACTGATTTTATTCACTTTTCTGCCGCTTTGACACTCTACAGGAAGCCTCCAAAAAAACAGTCATTTTATTGACGTGAGGATAGCAATATGTCAAATCAAGCAGCAAATACAGCAGGCAGCCTTAATTATCAACGCTTCGCCAAACAAGGCGATATCATGCTTGGCGCAGGCGTTGTGGGCATTCTTCTTATCATGCTCGTGCCTTTGCCAACCTTTATTCTTGACGGCATGTTGTCTTTGAGTATTTCTCTTTCCTTGCTCATCTTGCTGACCGCCATGTTTATGACATCGCCCTTACAATTTTCTATCTTCCCCTCTCTCTTGCTTGTCACCACTCTTCTTCGCCTAGCTCTCAACGTAGCCTCAACACGCCTTATCTTGCTCAAAGGTCATGAAGGCCCAGAAGCGGCGGGTACGGTTATTCAATCTTTTGCAGAATTCGTTGTCGGCGGCTCCTATGTAGTCGGTGGTGTAATGTTTATGATCTTGTTTATCCTCAACAAAACCGTTATCACAGCGGGTACAACCCGTATCGCAGAAGTAGCCGCACGCTTTACCTTGGACGCTATGCCGGGTAAGCAAATGGCCATTGAAGCCGACCTCAATGCCGGTCTTATCGACGAACCAGAAGCCACAAAACGCCGTGAAGTCATTCGTAAAGAAGCCGACTTTTACGGTGCGATGGACGGTGCGGGAAAGTTTGTTCAAGGTGACGTAACCGCTGGCCTCTATATTACCGTTATCAACTTGATCGGCGGTATCCTTATCGGGATCATTCAACAAGGCATGGACTGGCAAGACGCGCTCATGACCTTTTCTTTGTTGTCCATTGGTGACGGTCTTGTTTCGACCATCCCTTCTATTATCATTTCTACAGCCGCCGGCCTTATCGTGTCTCGTGCCGCTTCTGAAGCCAAGATGGGCGAAGAATATATCGCTCAGCTCTCAAACAATGGCCGTGTGCTCAAGCTCGCTTCCGCTGTTCTCTTGGTCTTTGGCTTGGTGCCTGGCCTTCCGACTGTGCCTTTCATCACCTTTGCGGGCTTGTTGTTCTTGGTCTCTCGTCTCAGCGGTGTTCAAGAAGAAGTAAGCGACGAACAAGCCAAAGAACAAGCACAGAAAAAAGCCGCCCCAACTGACACACCCGAAGAAGTGCAATCGCTCTTGCCCCTTGACACCTTGGAGCTTGAAGTGGGCTATGGACTTATCCCCCTTGTTGATGAATCACAAAACGGCACCTTGCTTACACGCATTCGCTCTATCCGCAGACAATTCGCCTTGGATATGGGTGTGGTTGTGCCTTCCTTGCACCTTCGTGACAATCTACAATTAAAGCCAGGCCAATATGTCTTGCTTGTCAAAGGCAATCAAGTGGCCTCTGCTGAAATCCTTATTGACCATTACCTTGCCATGGATCCGGGCAATGTTATCCACCGTGTGGAGGGCATTGAAACCCGTGAACCTGCCTTTAACTTACCGGCTCTTTGGATAAGCGAAAGTCAGCGTGAAGAAGCCATGCTTGCAGGCTATACCGTCGTTGACCCTGTGACTGTCATTGCAACTCACCTCACAGAAGTCTTAAAGCGCAACTTAGCAGACCTTCTTGGAAGGCAAGAAGTGCAGGCCCTGCTTGACACCTTGGCCAAAAGAGCGCCAAAATCTGTTGAGGAACTTGTCCCTGCCACCATGCCTCTTGGTGTTGTGCAAAAAGTTTTACAAAACTTGGTTAGAGAAAATGTCTCTATTCGTGATATGCTGACCATCGTTGAGACCCTTGGCGATTATGGTCATGCCGTAAAAAGCCATGAAGCTTTGACAGAATTTGTCCGTGAAAGACTTGGACGCAGCATTGCAAAGTCCTATGTTGACAGCGACGGCGCTTTGCCTGTCATTACCTTGGACCATCAAGTTGAAAAAACCATGCAAGAGGCCTTGCGCCAAACAGATGGCACGACATACTTATCAATCAACCCTGCCATTGCGCAGCGCATTATGCAAAGCCTCAATAAGGTAGTAGAAGAAGCCGTTATGACGGACGGACAGCCTGTTGTGCTGACTTCGCCCCTCGTTCGCCCGCATTTGGCACAGCTTGTTATGCGCTTTTTGCCCAATGTCCCTGTCTTGTCGCAGGCGGAATTGACTTCTGATATGCGGCTGAACTCTGTCGGCATAGTCGGCATGGACTTTTAGAGAAGTAAGCGTGATTTAATGTCTTTTTGCCCTTTGACTGCGTCAGACGAATTTCGTGAATCCCTTATATATGTCTAATATACTGCGGGTTTCCCGAAATTCGTCTTCCTTGCCAAAGAACAAAAATCCTATTAAATCAATGTCGAAGCCCTCGACGCACGCTCCGCTTATTTCTCAAGAATGCTCACAGCAAGGTCTTCTTGCAGCTTGCCTTTAGCTTTCGGATAACTGAAAAAGGTCCTTCTTGCCAAAGTGCAAAATTCCTAGTAAAGTAAGACTCCTGCACAATTCATTGTGTGGAGTCTTACGGAGCTTTGGCGGCAGCCGAAGCGACCAAAAATCAAGAATAGGCGGAGCTTTGCTTCGCCGTTAAGTGATTGATTTTTGTGCCTTTACCACTGCACAACAAGGTTCTAAAAAATATGACGGCACTCGCTTTACAAAAAGCTTTGTTGAAAAAAATAATTGTGCAGTGGGCTCAAGTTAGACGCATTACATACTAAGGAAGTCTCATGCAGGTAAAAACATTCACAGGCCCATCAAATCAGGCCGTTCTTGAGCAAGTCAAAGAACAGCTGGGAACAGAAGCCATTATCCTCTCATCACGCACAATCACTCGTGGAGGAAAGCGTTTGTATGAGGTGACGGCTGGGCTAGAACGTGGACTGCAACCGCCAAAAAGTGCTGGCCCAAAAAGTGCTGGCCTAAAAAAACCTGGCGCACAAAGCCCTTTGCAGCATAGCGCCCAAAGCCCCACACAAGAGGCTGGCGCACCCGCCTGGGATATGTGGCACAAAGAATGGTCGCAGGTAAAAGAACATCTTTACACCCTCATGCAGCCCGCTGTGCAATGGGAGAAGCTAACCCCAAGGCAAAGAGTTGCCCTTGAATATTTACAAAAAGACGGCGTGGAGCATTCCATCATCATGGATATGTACCAAAGCCTGCTGACCAATCCAGACCGCTCTTTGCTCGACATCGTCAGCGGCCTTTGCCCCATTCGCCCTTGGCAGGCCAAAGAATGGCTTGAAAGAGTGCACATTATGGCTGGCCCAGCAGGTGTCGGCAAGACCATGACCGCCTTGCGTATGGTTTTATCTTTAAAAAAAGAATTGCCAGACCTGGCCTTTGCCTTCATAAATGTGGATTGTACAAGAGGTTCAGGGCGCCTTGTGCTTCGGCACTTTGCAGAATTGTCGGACTTTGCCTATACCGAAGCCACAGACGCACAAAGCCTGCGCAAAGCCCTTAGGGAAGCCAGGCAAGCCGATTGCATCATGATCGACATGCCCGCCTTGCCACAAAACACAAGCCTGATCCAAAGTTTAGAGCACTACGGTCTGAGCGATCTTGGGGCGGCTCTGCATGTCAATCTTTCGCCGCATTATAGCCTTTTGCAGCTCAAAAGTTTTGCAAGGCAATATTCCACAGAAGGACATAGCGCAAGCCTTGTGTGGACAAAACTTGATGAAGCCTTTGATTTTGGCGCCTTGCTCAATATTGCGGCCTATAGCCAAATACCCATTTCTGGCCTGTCTTTTGGGGCAGAACTTCGAAACAGCTTTATCCCAGCGCAAGAAGCCCATGTTTGGCGGCTGATTTTTAAACACCAAATCCCTAGCCCCTCTGACGCCGAAGAAGAACGTCAAGAAGGCTGATATATAAAGGAAAATATATGTCTTCTACATTTCCTACCGTATTTTCTGTCACCTCTGGCAAAGGCGGCGTTGGCAAGAGCAATATCTCGGTAAACCTCGCAATAAGACTTGCAAAAGCAGGTAAACGTGTGGTATTACTAGATGCAGACCTTGGGCTTGCCAATGTTGATGTCTTGCTTGGCCTCACCCCTCCAAAGAATTTGTTTCACTTATTCCAAGAGGGCACAGAGCTTAAAGACGTGCTTTTTGATACGCCTTATGGCTTTCGTATCTTGCCCGCCTCATCAGGCATGAACGAAATGCTGGCTTTGTCAACAGGACAGAAATTGGCCCTGCTTGAAGCTATGGACGAACTTGAAGACAGTCTTGACTATTTAATCGTCGACACAGGCGCAGGCATTAACGACAATGTGGTCTATTTTAATTTGGCAGCACAAGAGCGGCTTGTTGTCTTGACGCCCGAACCGACATCCTTAACAGACGCTTATGCCCTTATCAAGGTGATGCAAACACAACACGGTATTGGCCGTTTTCGCATCGTCGTCAATATGGCAGAAAACATGAAAGAAGCCAAGACTATTTTTAGCCGTCTGCACATGGCTTGTGAACATTTTTTAAGCGGTATTTCCTTGGATCTTTTGGGCGTCATCCCAAGAGACCCTTCGGTGCGTAAGGCTGTGCTTGCACAAGTCCCCTTTAGCAGCAAATTCGCTGACGCACCCGCGGCAAAGGCCATTGAAAGCATTGGGCAACAAATTCAAACATGGGAACTTTCGGCAAACAACGATGGCAACATCAAATTTTTCTGGAAAAAACTCCTCTTCCAGCGATAGTCCTTGGGAGGCCTTAGAAGCCGGTCACCTTGCGTGGCCAGACTTCTCTGCTGTCGATCAAGAACGAATTGTTCGTAATTATGCGCCTAAAATACGCTATATTGCCTTGCGCCTAAAGAATAAATTGCCCAAAAGTGTTGAACTTGGCGAGCTTATCAGCGCGGGTATGCTTGGGCTTATGGAAGCCCTTGGCAAGTTTAAGCCCCAACTCGCCATACGTTTTGAGACCTATGCAGAAAATCGTATTCGTGGCGCCATGCTTGATGAATTGCGCCGCCTTGACTGGTTTTCTCGCTCGCTTCGCCAAAAAGTACGCCAACTTGACGAAGCCTCTTGGCGCATAGAACACGAAAAAGGCCGCCCCCCAACAGAAGAAGAATTGCAAGAATATACCGGCCTTGACGAAAAAGACGTGCGCACAGGCCTTGAAGCCTTAAACAATCAGCTCTGCTTGCCGCTTGACGAAATACAAGATTTCTTGTCGGTTGAAGGGAAAAACGCAGGCGACAACGAGCCTTACCGTGCCGCCGCCTTTAATCAAATGGTTGAGTGCATGGCTTCCCTCGTTTCAAGATTGACACCAAGGGAAAAACTGGTATTATCTCTTTATTATACAGATGAACTCAGCATGAAAGAAACAGCTGAAGTCATGGACATCACCGAAGGACGTGTCTCTCAGCTTCACTCTCAGGCTCTTGCACGACTTCGGCGCGAGTTTCAACAACAATTTAAAGATTCTGGTTCAACTTAGGAGGTTTTTTATGGCTTACGATACCAATATGCGTGTCTTGGTTGTTGACGATTTTTCCACAATGCGCAGGATCGTTAAAAATATCTTGCGCCAGCTTGGCTTTACCAATGTTACCGAAGCCGATGACGGCACGACAGCTTGGGATATTTTGAACAGCGAAAAAATCGACTTCATCGTATCTGACTGGAACATGCCACAAATGACAGGGATTGAGCTTTTGCGCAAGGTGCGAGCCAGCGAAGAATTTGCCAATATCCCCTTCCTTATGGTTACAGCCGAAGCGCAACAAGAAAATATCATTGAAGCAGCCCAGGCAAAGGTGTCAAACTATATTGTAAAGCCCTTTACCGCTGAAACTTTGAAACAAAAAATTGACAAAATCTTCCCATAGAAAAGCAGCTTTAGCGCATTATGAGCAGTGAGCTTTAAGGCTTCTCTTTTGCTTTATGGGGGAGATGTGCGAAATCTATTATGAGCAATACAGCACTAGAAGAGGAACTTGGCCTTAGAGAAGAGCCAAGCGACCTTGACGCCATACAAAATCCTGCCGAAACTGGCGACATGGCCCAAGATATCTTGGGCCAAGATCCAGACGAAGAGGACGAGCTTGAAGCTTTTGCAAAACAAGCCACAGCAAAGGTGCAGCTTGATATTGACGACGCCGAATTTCTCCTTGACCCAGCAGAAGAAGCCCCAAAAGAAGTTGTTGCCCAAGAGGAAGAAGCGCCCCCTCCAGCAAAGACTGAAGAAGCGCCAATAGAGCCTGAGCAAGCACCAAAACCTGTGCCTCGCCTGCTCAAAATCTCTGTGGCGATTTTCATTCTTGTCAGCCTTTGCGCCCTAGTGTGGTATATGTATTTTCGCCCCGTCGAAGATCATACAAAGGTGCCTGTGCCACCGACATCTATTGTCGTGCCTTCGCCAGAAGAAGAGACGCTTACAGAAACAGGCGAATTGCTTGTGCCCTTGCTTCCCTTCTTTATCGAGCGCAGGCAAGGTGGAAACACACGCTTTTTGAAAGTGGCCTTTGTGCTTGTGGCGGCAGACGCAGACATGCAAAGAGATATCTTTGAAAGAACAACGATCTTGCGTGACGCCATCTATTATTATTTGCGCAATCAAGACCCTGATTTTGTGCTCAATTCAAAGAATATTGCCACAATAAAAAGCGTTCTCACCGATGTTGTCAATGGACAACTCTCAACAGGCAAACTCGAAGATTTTTTGATTGTAGAATATGTTATCCGCTAAAGGTTTTTTGCCGTAAATACAAAACTTTAAGTCACAAAAAGCTAGGGGGCGCTATGGCCATAGAAAGCCTTATTTCACTTTCTGCCCTACAATCAATGGGCCCTGCAGGGCGCCTTGCCTCGGATGTGGCTGTGCAGCCAGAAGCCGCACAAGCCCAAAGCCGCGTCATGGCCGAAGCCCTCTTGCAAGAACAATCACAACAAGTGCAAGAAGTGCAAGAAGCCGAATTTTCAAAGCTTGACGGAGATGAAGGCTCAAGCAATCAAGGGCAAAATACCCAGCAGCAAGCCTATAAAGAACCTTTGCCAGAAGACCTTGAGACAAATCCCTCAACAGAAGGGCCCTTTCTTGGCAATGTCCTCGATCGGAAAGTATAATCATGCAAGTATCGCTTTGGATAGTCGGCCTTATCACCTTGGCAGAAACAGCCCTTATCGTGGCGATTTTCTTCTTTTTTATGCGCCTTAAACGCTCAGAAGCCGCTCTTTTGCGCCTGCAAAATGCCCAGCAAAGTGTGCTTGACCAAATGCAAAGCAATGCCCTGCTTGAGCAAGAACTTGTCGCTTCTTTTACAGAAAGACAAAATCAACTCATAAGCCTAAACAATCGCCTTGATGAACGTATCGCTATTTTGAAACGCTTGCTTGAACAAGCAGAAGGCATCAGCCGTTCTCCGCAATTCTTGCGTGAAATCATCTTAAACGGCAGAAAAAAAGGTCAATCCCCAAAGGAAATCGCCAAGGCCGCTGGCCTTTCGGTTGATGAGGTTGAACTCATTTTGGCTCAGCACGATTTTAGATAGTCGGCACCCTCTCGCCAGACGGTATGCAAGCCATCTAAGAGCAAATCGCCCTCAACCGCATCAAAACAATCAACTATTTCAGCAATATCCTTTGCAAATCCCCCGCAAGCCACAACAGACACAGGGCCTTCAAGCGAATGTTTAAGGCGAGCGATAAGGCCCTCAGTCATAGACGCAAAGCCATACAAAAAACCGTGCTGTAAACTTGTGGCTGTGTCTTTACCGATGAGAAAATTTTGCAAAGGCCCTTCTTTGCGCTCTCTGCCAAGTGCGATTCGGGGAAGCCTAGCCGTATTGCTGGCCAAAGCCCCCAAAGATGAAAGCACGCCAGGGCAAATTAGCCCACCCAAATAAGCATTGTCTGTCACACAATCAAAAGTCGTTGCTGTTCCATAATCCACTGAAATTACAGACTTTGCATTGGGGAATAGTCGCCTGGCCGCAAAAGCAGCCACAAGGCGATCGGCGCCAACTTCATGCGGTCTGGCATAGTGATTTTCAAGGGGAAAGCTTAAGTCTTGTGGCACAAAAAATACAGGGCAAAGCAAGAAATGCTGTGCCGCATGGCGGATAAGATTTTCAAAATTTGGCACAACAGACGAAACAAGACAAGCTGAAATCTGCCCCTCAAGTTTTGCGTGTTGAAAACATTGCACAAAGCAAAGGCCAAGACTGTCACCAGAATGCCCCTGATGTGTCGGCAGACTGAAGTTTGCAAGAATTTTTTCTTGATTTGCAAAGGCGATCTTTATAGAGGTATTGCCAATATCGATAAGGCAGACAAGCATATTCTTTCCTCATTATAGTTGAAATAGAAGGCTTTTGTTTCTTTTATACAAAGTCGCAAGAATTCCATTTATGCATAGGTCAATGCAGTATACATCCCTTATGGCAAAGGCACAAGACTCTTAAGTCGAAGCTGAAAAATGTCTCTTCGACTCCATAAAACTACCGAAAACCGTATTCCATACGCATTTTTCTGGCAATTTTATTCGTGCATTTTGAGCTAAAAAACTTCAACATCAAAGGCTTAGTCTATTTTTCAAGGCCGACTCTTTATTGCCAAAAGCCTTGCCTTTGTGTAGAATGCAAAAAAGCCTTTCAGTATAAGATACATCAAGAAAAAATAGCGAAGAAATCTATGGAAAAACAATTAGTTGATGGAAATATTGGCGAAATAAAAGCGGGTGATGCCCCTTCCTTCTTGGCCTTGGTGCAAAGCGCGTCAAAGCAAGAAGCCAAAAATGGGCCCTTTTGGCGGCTTGAATTGCAAGACAAAACAGGCAGCATAGAGGCACGCATTTGGTCGCCTGAAAGCAAACAATACGCTGATATTCCCGCTGGCTCAATCGTGCGCTGTGAAGGACGTGCAGAAAGTTTTCGTGAAAAAACACAAATCAATGTGCGCCATTTGCATATCCTTTCAGAGGAAGAAAGCAAAAATGTCGACTGGACCTTGCTCGTCCCCGCGAGCGAACGCCCAAGTGAGGCCATGCTTGCTGACATTGAAGCCTTGGTCGACAAGCACATTAGCCACAAGCCCCTGCACGATTTTGCCCAAATGATTTTTACAGATCCAAGCTGGCAAGCACGTTTTTTGACGGCCCCTGGGGCGAAAAGTGTCCATCACGCTAAGCGTGGCGGTTTTTTAGAGCATACCCTATCTGTGGCGCAGCTCTGTATGCGTTTTTGCGATCATTATCCGCATCTCGACAGACAAGTCCTGCTTATTGGCGCCATCGTTCACGACTTGGGCAAGCTTTGGGAATTGTCCGACAGCTTATCCTTTGACTATACAACACAGGGCAGGCTTATGGGGCATATCTCACTTGCTCTTGAAAAAATCACTCCCTTGCTCGATAAAGCAAAGGTCGAAGAAGCACTGGCCTTGCACATCAAACACCTTATCCTCAGTCATCACGGTTTAAGAGAATACGGCTCGCCTGTTTTGCCGCAAACAGCCGAAGCCTTTGCCCTGCATTATGCAGACAATCTTGACGCAAAACTTGTGCAAATTCAAGAGCTTTTTACAAAAGAAAGCGCGCAGAAACAAGAAACCATGGCTCAAGAAGAAGGACTGTGGACGCCTTATCAAAGATTGCTTGAACGGCCTTTGTATCGATCACCAATGACGCCAAGCAACAGTGAAAATGTTCAACATTTTGCAGAAAAAGTGACTGACACTTCAGCAAAGACAAGCGAAAAAAATCTGACGGACAATCCTTTTGAAACAAGTCAAAACCTCGCTTCTGAAGGACTTTTTGACGATATACCGCACGCTGACTTTGCCGATACTGATATGCCTGATTTTTTTGAAGGAAGCGAAACAGACACGCCCCCTTGGTTGCTTGATGAAGAAGCAGAGCTTAGCCCTTGGCCACTTGACGATAAAGACAGCGACCTCCCCCCTTGGCCGATTGATGACGACCTTGTTTTTGGGAATACAGCAGCAGAAATACAGGCCGATGAACCTAAGGAAAGTGTAAAAAAAACTGCAAAAAAAAGTGCTAAGAAGCCTCCGCCTGCAAAAAATCTTCAGGAAAAATTAGACACAGAAGCTGAAAGCACAGGCAATAAAACTGAAGTCGAAAAAACTGAAGACGCAAAGACAAAGGGCGAGCAATGTTCATTACTTTAGAAGGCATGGAAGGCTGTGGAAAAAGCACCTTGCAAAAAAGCCTAAATGACTTCCTTTGTCAAAAAGGCCATGAAGTCTTGTGCAGTCGAGAGCCAGGCGGATCTGAACTGGGAAAGGAAATCAGAAAGATTTTGCTGGCCAGTCAAAGTCCTTTATGCCCAGAAGCAGAGCTTTTTTTATTCCTTGCCGACAGAAGTCAACACGTTCAAAGCCTTTTAAAGCCTGCACTTTTATCTGGAAAATGGGTAATTTGCGATCGCTATGCCGACTCGACCATTGTTTATCAAGGTTATGGGCGAGGCCTAAATCTCGATAAGCTTATTGCCCTTAACGAAGAAGCGGTGCAGGGGCTTTGGCCGAATGTGACTTTTTTGCTTGATGTGCCACCGACAGTTGGTCTTGAGCGTGCTTTTTCTCGTGCCGGCAAAGAAGGTGCAGACGAAACAGCCGTCAACCGCTTTGAAAAAGAAGCCCTTGCCTTTCATACAAGGGTACGTCAAGGCTTTTTGGACTGGGGCAAGCGCAATGCCGACAGATTTGTTGTGCTTGATGCCACACAAAGTCCCGATGAAGTTTTGCAAGAGGCCTTGCTCGCCTTAGAAAAAAGAGCTTTATTTTTGGTTGCACCATGAACAAACAAGAAGCATTGATCGTCAGCCAAGAAGAGGCCGAACAAAAACTTTTGGCTTTTTTGGTGCGGCGTACACAAGCGCCAAAAAGCGCCTTGCACAAATGGATTCGCACAGGACAAGTACGACTGAACGGTAAAAGGACAAATCCCTTTGAGCGTTTGGCCTTTGGTGACAATGTGCGCATTCCCCCTTTTGCCTATGAATACCTTGAAAAAGACAATAATCCTGACGATTTTTCAGAGCATTTGACTCTAAAAAATGCCAAAACGACAACCCAATCGCAAGCCGATTTGCCTTCTAAAAATAGAGCTTTTTCTTCTATTTATGAAGACGAAAATCTTTTAATCATCGACAAAGACGCTGGTTTGCCTGTGCAAGGCGGCACTGGCCACACAGACAGTCTTGCCTTGCGCCTTAAAGCGCATTATGCTGGCAAGGCCTTTATTCCAAGCCCAGCACACCGCTTGGACAAAGATTGCTCAGGTCTTTTGGCCATTGGTAAAAGCTATACAACTTTGCGCCTTTTGCAAGACCTCTTTGCAAGGCGGCCACTTTTTACGCCGCATGAGAAAGAGCAAACAGAAAAAAGCAATGATTTTCACCAAGGAAAACAGCAAAAAGAAGCCATAGTTTTTGAAAAAAACTATTTGGCTTGGCTTTGTGGCAAGGCGACTTGGCATGAAGCAACAGAACTTTGCCATCTTTTGTTTCGTGAACAAAAACAAGGCTTTGAACGAATGAAGGCCTATAGGCTTGCAGGCGAGATGAAGCAAAATGAGCCGAGGCTGGGGGCAAGTAAAGCAAAAGCAGAAAAAGGCCAAGAAGCTCGCTGTGAGGTCTTGTGCTTGCGCCATATCGAGTGGAAGGGCTTTGTGTATTCTTTGGTGCGTGTGAATTTGTTGACTGGGCGGCGTCATCAAATACGAGCACAAATGGCCGCCGAAGGCCTGCCCATTCTTGGCGATAGGGTCTATGGGGGGCGAGATTTTCCCTTGATGCTCTTGCACGCTCACCAGCTGACTTTGCCAAAAGCGCTCTTTAGCGATATGCCACAACACCGCTTTGAAGCTCTACCAAAATGGCCACAACCTTTTGATATTTTAGAGTAAATTGACAACAGAATTTTCTTTATACTATGTATTGCGTGCGACCAAGCGTCATCTATATAGGCCACAGGAGGTGGCCAGCCGCGCAGCGGAGCAGGCAGACGATCAGCCGAAATTTACTTTCGGCACAAGCCGTCAACTGCCCTAGCTTGTGTCGCACAGGACGTGCGACCAAGCGTCATCTATATAGGCGACACTCGGTGTATAGCCTCAAAAATATCTCTGTGTTGCATATTCAAAATCAAATCCAGCTCTTCAGCCTTTTCCATAAGTGTCTTTCTTAACACAGGAAAATTTGTATGCTTGGGCAAAGCCACCTCAAAAACTAAAAGAGCCGTCGCGCCTTCAGTATCAAGACAACGCGCCTTAAAATTTTCAATATTTACATAATGATCCGCAAAAATTTCTGCAATCGAAGCCACAAGGTCATGACGGTCATGGCCTTGCGCAGTAATGACAAAGGGCTCTGCCTCTTCAAGAGCGACTTCGCCCTCAACAAAATCGCTAATGCTGACAAAGAGCTGCAATTTTTTTTCGTCCATCGCTTTTTGCAAGGCCTCATGCAGTGCTTCTTTGGCCAAAGTATCTGGACAAGAAACAACAAAAATTCCCGCAAATTGATTTTTTAAGATGGTCTGGCTCGCTTCTTGGATAGTGCCCCCAAGCAAGGCCAAATTGTGCGAAATAGTATACACAATTCCTGAATAATCTAAGCCGATAACAGACACGATAAGTGTTTTCACAAAGCCTCCAAAAGCAGGGCAAAAAAAGGTGTCATGAAAGCAAATGCCTTCAAGTTCGAGAAAATATGCCATCAATTTGCGCAAATATCAAGACAATTTTTGGAAGTGATTTTCTCAAAAAAAGCGGAAAAGGGCAGGCAACAAGCTTCTTGCAAGAAAATATAAGATGTGCTATGTTCTTTTCGTTCTGTGTGAAAGAAGTGCGGATTTGTTGAAAGTGCAGCGACAATCTGCCGTGTTTTTATCTTAATTACAAACCCATGCACCCTCAAAAAAGGTTCTCGTATGAAAAAAACTCATGCTCAAGTGGCGCCGGAAGGCATTCCTTTCATTGCTTTTTTTGCTTTCGCAAGCCTTGTACTCGCCCTCATTGACCTTGAATTTTTGGCCTTTGTCTTTCTGCTTTTGACAGGCTTTAGCCTCTATTTTTTCAGAGATCCAGAGCGCATTGTTCCAGAAGCCCCAGATCACGCCGTAAGCCCAGCTGATGGCAAAATTATTCGTGTTGAAAGACAAAAAGACCCGATCAGCGGCGAAGAGCGCACCTGTATTTCTGTCTTTATGAATGTCTTTAATGTACACGTTAACCGCAGCCCTGTCGCCGCAACCGTTGACCGCATTGTGTACTTTGCTGGCGCATTCTTTAATGCCTCACTTGATAAAGCTTCTACTGAAAATGAGCGTTGCGCTTACTTGCTTCGTGACAAAAAAGGCGACACATGGACTATGGTGCAGATCGCTGGCCTTGTTGCCCGCCGCATTGTTTGCCGTGTTGACGTAAAAGACGAACTGCAGCAAGGCGAGCGTTATGGCCTTATCCGTTATGGCTCGCGTGTTGATTTGTATATTCCAGACAGCTATACCCCTTGTGTAGCCGTCGGCGATAAAGTTTTTGCGGGCGAAACGTTACTTGCAAGAAAATTAAATGCCCAAGAAAGCGCTGTTCAAGCAAGCCTTGCCAAAGAACCAAAAGCAAAAGTTGCTAAAGAAACTGTAGCTTCAGGCGCTAAAGAAACCGCCGCCGCTGCTAAAGAAGCTCCCGCTGCTAAGCCTGCACCAGCCGCTAAGCCTACACCTGCTGCAAAAGCAACAAAGCCCAAGGCCGCTCCAAAAGCAAAGCCCAAAGCGGCAAAGCCAGCAGCTGCACCTAAGCCAGAAGCACCTAAGCCAGAAGCCCCTAAGCCCGCAGCCCCTAAGCCAGCAGCTGCACCTAAGCCAGAAGCCCCTACGCCAGAAGCTCCAAAGCCCACAGCGCCTAAAACAGATCCGCCAAAGCCCACAGCGCCTGAAACTGCACCAAAAGGGCCTGGAGGGGCTTAGTTTTTAGTAAACATTGACACTTTTGGGCTTTTGCCGATTTCTTTGTGAAGGCAAAAGCCCAAAAAAATATTGACTGACGCCAAGACATACTAGCCTTTCAGGAGGAATGTTTCAGCCTTGCATTGCGCTATATCCTTGGAGCCATATCATAAACTTGGTAAAGCAGTATGAAAACCAAAAAACCTGTCCCCCGCGCCTTTTATATCTTGCCCAATTTGTTTACTACGGCCAGTTTGTTTACAGCTTTTTGGTCAGTAGTTTTTTCTGCACAAGGCCACTTTATCGAGGCCGCCTATGCCATCACTTTTTCGGCTGTTATGGACGGCATTGACGGTAAGGTCGCTCGGCTTACTGGCACAGCCAGTGAATTTGGCGTGCAATACGACTCTTTGGCCGATGTGGTTGCCTTTGGGCTTGCGCCGGCCTTTCTTGTTTGGCAGTGGCATTTACACGCTTTTAACAGGCTTGGTCTTGGCATCGCTTTTTTAATTGTGGCTTGCGCAGCCTTGCGTCTTGCCCGCTTTAACGTTTCAACAGCTGTTGCGAGCAAGAAGTTTTTTATCGGCTTGCCAAGCCCAGCGGCTGGCTGTACCATCGCCTTCTATATACTTTTTGCAAAGCATGTTCCCTCTTGGTTTTTACCCTATCTTCCCAATGTGACCCTTGTCTTGTCTGCAGTTGTTGCACTGCTAATGGTCAGTCGAGTCCGCTATTTTGCCTTTAAGGAATACGGCTTTTTGCAGACTCACGGCTTTCGCTATATGGTGGCCTTGCTCTTGATCTTTGTCTGTGTGCTTGCCGCCCCGACTCTCTTGCTCTTTCTCATTCTTTTTGCTTATATCGTTTCTGGTCTTGTGTATACCTTTGTTGTCCTCCCGCAAAGGGGGCGACTTGGCAATGCGCAAAAACACGAAGAAGAAGCGAAAAATCATGGCGAAATACCGAAATAGCACTGTATTTCCTTGAGGAAATGCAGAAACAAACTTTTATGTAATATAAGGAATTTACTATGACTTTTGCGATTATTGCAGGGATTGTTGTTGTAGTTATTGGACTTTGGGCTATGGCTACGATCAACGGCTTTAGAAGCAAGGAAATCAAGGTCGATGAGACCTTATCGGGCATTGAAGTCGCGCTTAGCAAGCGTTATGATTTGTTAACAAAACTTTTGGAAGCGACAAAGGGCTATATGACACACGAAAAAGAGGTCTTTAGCACGGTGACCGAGCTTCGCAATTCCATCCATAAAAACATGGACATTGGCGCAATGAACGAAGCCGAAGGCCAGATGGGCGGCATGTTTTCAAGGATTTTTGCCGTTGCAGAGCAGTATCCCGACTTGCGCTCAAGCGATGTTTTTATTGAATTACAAAAAGGTATTCAAGATACAGAAGAACATTTGCAAGCCGCAAGAAGGCTCTATAATTCGACAGTCACAAGCTACAATACAGCTATTGTCATGATGCCGGCTAGCCTCTTGGCGGGTGGGCGAACAGCTAAGGCCTTTTTTGAAGTTGAAGACTATAAAAGCGCTGATGTTGAGATGAAATTTTAATGTTTTTGCTCCCTGTTCGCAATGATGAACAGGGGCTTTTTTAGAGGTGAACAAATGACACAAGCAAATGAACAAACAAAGCTTTCTGATGATGAAATCAATGCCATCATTCAAAATGAGAGGAATTTTGCCAGAAAAGGCACCCTTTGCCTTGTGCTTTCGGCTGTTTTCATGGTGCTTTTTGTCTATATGTATTTTGCAGCTGACAGGCTTTCTGAAAACCCAACAATGATAGAAATTATTGTCATTCTTGTGTCTATCATCTTTTTGAGTGCGGGTTTTTATATTCGCGGCAAAGCAAGAGACAATGCGAAGAATAAAGCGGGCTTGCAGCTCATAAACCTTGCGTTAAACGCTGTCTTTGACAATGTCGACTACCAGCCAGAAAGCCGCTTGTCCGACACTTTTATCAGTGAAGCCAAGATGCCCTTTTCATTTCGTTATGACAAGATTAATGGCTCTGACTATGTTCGAGCGAGCTATAAAGACGTGAACATTGAGATGAGCGATATTTGCCTTATCGACATTGAAGTTGAGTATCACAAAGACAGGGGCAGGACGGAAACAGAGCGCACAGTCTTTGAGGGCTTGTGGATGGTGTGCGACTTTCATAAGAAACTTTCAAGCGAGCTTCGTCTTGCAGAGCGCAGTAAGCTGGGCCAGAAATTTGCCCTTGGTGGCGTAAAAACCGATAGCGAAGCCTTTAATAAGCAATTCTATATCAGTTCAGAGAGTGAGCACAATGTCTTTTATATCCTTACGCCACATATGATGGAATACATTCAGGCGATGGACGAGAAAGCCTGTGGCGATACCTATATGTGTTTTTTGCAAGAGGGCAAGGTGCATATTGCTATCAATTCTGGGCGTAATGCTTTTGAGATTAAGAGCCTTAATACCGACGCTACAGAGCTTCGTGAGCGTTTTCACAATGAGGTCAGTTATGTTATTGGCCTTATTGATGAGCTTCGCCTTGTGGATACTTTCTTTGAGGAAGACATTAAAGAATAACAGGACGCTGTGGAGTTTTTTAGGGGATTTCTTTGAGATGAGCTTTCTGTGTCACATTACTTTATTATAACTTATTAGTATCTTATATTATTGTGCGAGGGAGATTAGGGGCTTATGGTGGGGAAGATATTCGCCTCTGCAAGATTTTAACTAAAAATTTATTTAGCTTGTAATTTTACTTTTTTAATAAAGGCTTGCAGAGGCTCATATATTTCCCCCCCCTTGCCCCTAGTTCTCCCTCGAGCTCCCTCTTAACCC
>CAYJIB010000010.1:32397-34685 GCA_964370125.1 uncultured Desulfovibrionaceae bacterium | reverse complement strand
GTTTATTGAAAAAAGTCAAAATGAAGAGCGCCTTTTTGCCTTTTTTTTTCTGGTTTCAAAGTATCCGTTCAAAAAAACATCTTGTGTCGACACCACCTAAGGCCGACTAGAAATCTTTCCTTGCTTTTACAGCAAGACAAAGAGAGAGTATAGTGTTTTTTTTGACAAAGGTCACTATCTTTATACACGCCTGTTTTTGTCTCATAATATATATTATGTAAACTTTGATGCTTTGTGTTTACTAAGTAAGACCTTGAAATCATTACATAACAAATTTAGGCAAAATTTGCTTATTCTTGTATATGCCTCTTTGTATGCCGAAAAGATAAAAAAGAAAATTTTCTCTTCTGCATTCTACTTGAAAAAAAAGTCTTTTTGTGCCAAAGTTAATCATAGGCAACATTTGCTTTCTGAACCGCTTTTAAGGTGTACTATGTCGTATTTTCGCTCAAATTTTCGTCCTTTCTTTTTTTCCTCTTTCTTGCTCTATTTCTTTGCGTCTTCTTTCTTTTCGCCTTTTTTGCAACAAGCTAAAGCCATGCCCAGAAGCCTGCAGGCCTTGCAAATTATCGTCGATCAGCTGACAGAAACAGGCGTACAACACGGTCAAATCCCTTCAATATATGGCCCCAAATATCTCGACACCATCGACGCTTCTATGTCGCTTAATCCCACAGACCCTGTTTTTATTGTCTTTTTTCCAACTGGACCTCGCATTTATCCGCAGCGTATTCTTGTTTGGCATGAAGTGGTCAATGAGGTTATTGAAGGCACAAGTTATATTGTGACCTATGCGCCGATTACTGGTTCTTTGGCTGCCTATGTGGCAAAAGTTGATGGAAGAAATCTTTTTTTTGACAATCAAGGTACACTATACAACAACAATTCGGTCTTGATTGACAGAAATACAGGCTCTTTGTGGTTACAATTGCTCGGCATGGCCTTTGCCGGCCCCCTGCTCGGCCGTGGTCTTGTACCTGTGCCTTCTTGGTGGACAACATGGTCCTTTGCCAAAGAAGCCTTTCCCGATGCTCCCATCTTAGCAAGCCCACAAGGGAGTAACAAACCTTATGGGCGTGATCCTTATGGCTCATATCATTCAAGCGATTCTTATTACAGCAATCCCACCATCATGTTTCCTTTGACGCAAGGGCTTGATGGACGTATGCAACCAAAGACCCGCATCTTTGGTCTTGAATATACTGATATCTTTATGGCCATTGATGAGTCGGCCGTTTCAAGGCTCGGGGTCATCAATTTCTATATTGGTCTTACACCTATGATGGCTGTTTATGATCCTCGTATTGGTGTTGTGCGTGTTTTTGGACGCACAGTTTGGGACGAAGAATCGCTTTTCCGTGTGGTCAATGGTGAATTGACTGACATTGAAACAGGTTCAATATGGTCTTTTGATGGCAAGGCCATTAGTGGAAAACTTTCTTCAGCAAGCCTCCCAGAATATTTTGGCATCACGGCCTTTTGGTTTGCTTGGGCAGCCCTCCATCCAGAAACCTTTACTGTACCTGGTCCAAATGATGTCCCGCCTGAAGCTTTAATAAAAAAGAATGTTCAATAATGTTAGTCTATTAAGACAGCCTCAACATAATACAAAGAAAAATCAATGAAAAAATTCTTGACGGATTCATTGCCTTCACAATACAATAAAAAATATTAATTTGGGCTCTATCTTACTCTTATACATCTAAACTTTGGAGAGAACTTATGCAAGCACTTGACAACATTACACAAAGAAGAAGCGTTCGTAAATTTACCGATGAAAAAGTCAAAAAAGAAGACTTAGATGTCATCATGGACGCCTGTCGTTATGCGCCTTCATGGGCAAATTATCAAGTCGCCCGTTATACTGTTGTGCAAAATTCTGTCTTGATCGAAAAACTTGCAGAAAAAGGCGTAAAGGGTTTTGGTTACAACAGTGGAACGCTTAAAAATGCCAAGAATGTCTTGGTCCTTAGCTTTGTTGAAGGGAAAAGTGGCAAACTTGACGCCAAACTTGGTGTTGAATCAGAAAATGCGCATCTTTGGGAAATTTTTGATGCGGGTATTGCTTGTCAAACCTTCTGCCTTGCGGCTCATGCTCAGGGTGTTGGGACTTGTATTTTTGGTGTGATCGACAATAAGGCTATTTCTGAAATTGTTGACTTGCCTGCAGATGAGAAGGTTGCAGCACTTATTCCTTTTGGTTATCCAGCTGAAAATCCGCCAGTGCCGACACGTCTCGAACTTAGCGAAATTTGTCGCCTCAAAGCCTAACAACTTGCTAAAAAAGC
>CAYJIB010000010.1:25742-32297 GCA_964370125.1 uncultured Desulfovibrionaceae bacterium | reverse complement strand
CGCCCGCCTTGCATCCGTCACTTTTTGAGCAAGTTGTTTAATGCTTTCAATAGAACATTTTTAGATGAAAATGCAGGCCACTAATGTATGTCTTAATACACTTCGTGACCTGCATTTTTTTATTTCCTTGTAAGCCCTTTTGAACAGCCTGATAGTCGGTACTCGAAAAGATACTAAGCATTTGGAATTGAAAATCTTTTAGCTCAAAATGCCTGATAAAAATGCAAGAAAAACAAAAGCCTTGGTATGTCTATCTTCTTTTGTGCGCAGACGGCACTTTATATTGTGGAATAAGCAACAATTTAGAGCGGCGTCTCGCCCAGCACAATGGAGAGCTTGCCGGCGGCGCAAAATACACAAAAGGCAGACGCCCTACCCTTTACGCCTGCACTCATGTTTGCACGAGTAAATCCGAAGCTTTACAGCTTGAACACCGCATAAGAAAATACAAAAAGCCCGAGGACAAACTGCTCTATTTGCGCACTTTATCTGATGAAAGTAATTATCCCTAAACAACTGTTGCGCAGATTTTTTTCTCTTTTTCACAAAATACAAGGCAAAGAAGTCTTGTCAAAAAAAGCAATATCCCGTATCCTTTAAACTTACATTCACTCTTAAACATTTAAAAAAAGGTATTTATGAGCGCAAAAGCCGAAGACATCACCATCGAATACGAAGAAAATGGCATAATCCTCGTCAAAGAACTCGACAAAGCCATTCTCTCAAAAGGTGCTTGGACAACCATTCTCTTTCATTTTCAAGAATTTAATGTCGAAAAAGACGCCTATGGCCCACCCAAATACGCCATCAGACGTTTTCAAAAAGTTGGCGGTGAATACCGCATGAAATCAAAATTTGCTATCTCTTCAAAAGACCAAGCAAGAAAGATTGTCGACACCCTTTCTGCTTGGCTAGAACAAGAAATAGAGGATTAAAAAACCTATATTTATTTAAAAATTACTTATCATTAAAAGCCCTTTGGAAAAAGTATGAACAGCAAACAAGTCGAAACTTGGTTTCAAAGCCCAAGAGGGGCTTATGTTCAAAAAGCCCAAGGGGCTCTTGTGCGCCATATGGTAGCCTCTTGGAAAAGACGCGATCATCTTTTGCTAGAAATCGGTATAGGTGCTGGTCACAATCTTAGCAATTTGTGGGAATGTGGCTTTGATGTTACGGGCATAGAAGACAATCAAGAACTTTTTGAAAAAGCAAAAAAAGTTCTAGGCAATAAAGCACACTTGCTTTATCGAGAACTTACTCACCTTCCCTTCGATGACCAAAGCTTTGATTATGTCGTCTTAAGCTCTGCTCTTTTAACAAAAAAGCCCATCGAGCCTTTGCTTGATGAGGCTTTTCGGCTTGCCACAAAGGGCATTTTGCTTTTTTGGAAAAACAGCTTTTCACTACATGGGATTTGCAATAAAGCACAAAAATTGCCAAGTGGCCAAGAACTTGCCTTACAACAATATTCTCCGCTAAAGATTTTGAATCTTGTCAAAAAACGCTCTCCACAAATAAAATTTCGTTCAATACTTTTTGCCCCTTCTTGCACATGGAGGCATATCCCTTATTTCTTTGCTTTCAACAGCCTAAAAAGCCCACTTCCTCTTGGCGCTTTTGTTTGCTTGCGCATCGACAAAGGCCAGACAATCCCTTTAAGCAAGACCCCTCTTTTTACACAAAAAAGCCAACTTGTTGGTGCTTTGAGTCAAGAATAAGATTTGTTAAAAATTTCCAAGAATTATGCGTCGATAAGCATTTACTTTTTCAGAATAATCAAGTATAAATAAACTGTATGTTGCATAGTTGCGACACTTTTAACCCATAAAACAACAACCTCTAGCCAAAGGAGCCCCTTATGGAAAACAATGATTTCGCAATTGTTGAAAAATTCGCTTCAGAAAATCCAGAGCTGCGTACATTATGGGACAATCACATTCTCTATGAAAAGCAATTAGAAAAGCTTGAGGGCAAAAACTTTCGCACTCCCCAAGAAGAAGAACAAGTTAAGCTATTAAAAAAACAAAAGCTTGATGGGAAAACTCGCCTTCACACTCTTCTCGATGAGTATCGCCAAAAAGGCTAAAGACTCTGAAGCGATAACAAACAACTTTCGCAGATGTGTTTTCAACACAAACACTCTTAACCAAGAATCTTATAGGTATATCAAATTATGTGGAACGGGGCCAGAATTCTTTTAGAATGCTTAAAACGTGAAGGGGTTCAAAATATCTTTGGTTATCCTGGTGCGGTTATTATTGATGTGTACCACGATTTGCCAAATCATAAAGAACTCAAGCACATCCTTGTTCGCCATGAACAAGGGGCTGTTCACGCCGCAGACGGCTATGCCAGAGCATCAGGTCAAGTGGGCGTTTGCCTTGTAACTTCTGGCCCCGGAGCCACAAATACTGTAACAGGCATTGCAAACGCCAATGCCGACTCTATCCCCCTTGTCGTTTTTTGTGGGCAAGTCCCCACTGGCATGATAGGGAACGACGCCTTTCAAGAAGTAGATATCCTTGGCATTACACGCCCCTGCTCAAAGCACAATATGCTTGTCAAAGACGTAAAAGACTTGGCCCTCACCATTCGCCAAGCCTTTTATATCGCAAGATCTGGTCGCCCAGGCCCTGTTGTTGTTGACCTGCCAAAAGACGTTATCCAAGGGCTTTGTGAATTTAAATGGCCAGAAGAAGTGCGTATGCGTTCATACAATCCGCACTACACGCCAAATACCCAACAAGTAAAAAAAGCCGTTAAGCTTCTTTGTGAAGCAAAAAAGCCTCTTATCTTGGCGGGTGGTGGCATAGCCATGTCTGATGCCTCAAAAGCCCTTATCGAAACAGCACATCACTTAAATGCCCCAGTCATAGGCACTCTTATGGGCCTTGGGAGCTTTCCTTCAAGCGATCCCCTCTGGCTTGGCATGGTCGGAATGCATGGAAGCTATACCGCCAATATGGCACTGAGCAATGCTGATGTGCTTTTAGCCGTTGGTGCGCGCTTCGACGACAGAGTGACAGGCCGCATCAATTCTTTTGCGCCAAATGCCACAATCATTCATGTTGACATTGACCCAACCTCTATTCATAAAAATATCCCTGTACGTATTCCCCTTGTTGCCGATTGTAAGCAAGCCCTTGAAGCCATATATTCCTATCTGCAAAAAGACGATATCAAAAAAGATTGGGAAAATGCCCACAATGACTGGTTTGCACAAATCAAAGATTGGAAAGACAACAACAAAATTGCTTGGAAAAAAGACAGCAAACACCTAAAACCACAAGAAGTCATCCAAACTCTGCGCTCATTCACAACAGATGACACCATCATCACCACAGAAGTCGGCCAACATCAAATGTGGACAGCCCAGTATTATGGTTTTGCAAAATCTCGCACCCTTATTACGTCTGGTGGCCTTGGGACTATGGGCTTTGGCCTGCCAGCCGCCATTGGAGCGCAAATTGCCAAGCCAGAAGCTCTTGTCATCGACATAGCTGGCGACGGCTCTATCCAAATGAACAGCCAAGAAATCATGACAGCCGTACAATACGGCCTGCCAGTTAAAGTTCTTATCTTAAACAATGGCTATCTTGGCATGGTGCGCCAATGGCAAGAACTCTTCTTTGATAAACAGTATTCTGGCACCGTCATGGATTTTCAGCCCGACTTTGTCAAATTGGCAGAAGCTTATGGTGCAGAGGGCTATCGCATCACAAACAAAGAAGAGCTCCTCTCTCTCTTGCCAAAAGCTCTAGCCTCAAAGAAAATGGCGATCATTGATGTGCGTGTTGAACCAGAAGAAAATGTCTATCCTATGGTTCCTGCTGGTGCGGCCATTAATGAAATGCTCATTGTCTAATCTTTCTCTCTACTTAGGAAACTTTCATGCGTCATGTTCTTTCTGTAATAGTTGAAAACGAGCCAGGTGTTTTGTCTCGTGTGGCTGGCCTTTTTAGCGGGCGTGGTTTCAATATTGAATCGCTCAATGTTGCCCCATGCCTTGAAGAAGGTGTCTCACAAATGACCATCACAACTTCCGGCGATGAACAAATCATCGAGCAAATCATCAAACAGCTCCATAAAATTGTGACCGTCATTAAAGTTTTAGACTTTAATACCGTGTCTGCTGTTGAACGTGCTATGATGCTTGTCAAAGTTCATGCCGAAGACAAAAAAAGAGCCGAAGTCTTGCAAATTGCCGACATTTTTCGTTGCCGCGTTGTCGATGTATCCCTACACGATATCACCCTCGAAGCAACAGGCAATCAGCAAAAACTTAAATCAATTCTACAGCTTTTGTCAAAATTTGGCATTAAAGATATGGCTCATACAGGTACAACTGCTCTGCGCCGTTCAAGACAAGACGACTAAGTGCTTATCCATAAATAAACATTTCGAGGCCGATGACAGCGTCAAAGCCCATTTTTGCTCCGGTCGAGTACCATAAGAGTACACTCCACTCCGCAAAAATGAACTTTTCCTTCTCCTCGGCACTCGCCCTGCTTATTTATGAACAAGCCCTAAGGAAAGCCTGATTTAATGCCTTTTCCTTACCAAAGAACAAAAATTCTATTAAATCAGCCTTTCCTTGCAATCCCCTCCAACAAAAAACTTGACGTAAAGGAAAAAGCCAATTAGCCTTCCTTTACGTCATTATTGCAATTACACTTAGAATTGCACTATCGACTGCGAAATACAAAGGAGACTGAACACAATGAAGGCCTATTATGAACAAGATGCCGATATTCGGATTTTGAAAGACACAACCGTTGCCATCGTCGGCTACGGCAGCCAAGGACATGCTCACGCCCAAAACCTTAGAGATTCTGGTGTGCGTGTTGTTGTTGCCCAGCGTGAAGGCAGCAAAAACTACGATCTCGCAAAAAGCCACGGCTTTGAGCCAATGTCTGTTGCTGATGCCACAAAAGAAGCGGATATGATTATGGTTTTGCTTCCTGATCAGCACCAAAGCCGTGTATATCAAGAAAGCATCAAGCCAAACCTTACAGCTGGCAAATCCCTTCTTTTTGCCCACGGTTTTAATATTCACTTTGGACAAATTGAACCACCAGCCGATGTTGACGTCTTTATGGTCGCCCCAAAAGGCCCAGGTCACCTTGTACGCCGCACCTACGTTGAAGGCGGAGGCGTCCCTTGCCTTGTTGCTATTTATCAAGACGCTACAGGAAAAGCTCTCGACAAAGCCCTAGCCTATGCTGCAGGCGTTGGCGGTACACGTTCTGGCGTTATCGAGACGACCTTTAAAGAAGAAACAGAAACTGACCTCTTTGGTGAGCAAGTTGTCCTCTGTGGTGGCCTCTCTGCCCTTATCTCTGCTGGCTTTGAAACCTTAGTTGAAGCGGGTTACCAACCAGAAATCGCCTACTTTGAATGTCTACACGAAGTAAAACTTATCGTTGACCTTATCTACGAAGGCGGACTTGCCAAAATGCGCAATTCCATCAGCGATACCGCCGAATACGGTGACTACGCCACCGGCCCACGCATCATCACAGATGAAACAAAAGCCGAAATGCGTCGCTGCCTCAAAGACATTCAAGAAGGGCGCTTTGCAAGAGACTTTATCCTCGAAGCACAAGCTGGATACCCTGTCTTTAAAGCAAAACGCCGCATCGAAGCCGATAGCCTTCTTGAAGAAGTGGGTTCAAAACTTCGCAACCTCATGCCCTGGCTCCAACAAAAATAATCGTATCGTGGCCGATGACTGCGTCAAAGTCCATTTTTGCTCCGGTCGAGTACCATAAGAGTACACTCCACTCCGCAAAAATGAACTTTTCCTTGTCCTCGACGCACGCTCCGATTATTTTTAAGTATTTATTTTTTTTTCTTGGGGGAGTTGAACTCCCCCAAACCCCCACAATTGGAGAAGGTGTTTTTTCGTCCACTTCGTGAACAAAAAAACACCTTCTCCAAAGTGAGAGTTTGAGATTTTCTTATTTAATTAACTTTCACTTTAAAACTTCAAGCAATACTTTAAGTTGTAATGTAGTTATTTAAATTTTTTTGACAAAAAATTTGCAGGTGAGCTATGCAGGCAATTTTTTCAACACTGATCCCCATCTTTGGCATCATGTTTGTTGGCGCCTTTGCAGAAAGAAAGCGCCTCATGCCCCCGCAAACAGTCCTCTGTCTCAATCAATTTGTCTATTGGTTCGGACTCCCCTTCCTTATCTTCTTCTTCATGGTGCAAATCCGACCAGAAACTGTTTCAGGAAGCTTAGTTTTTGGCTTCTTGCTTGCGATGTTCACAAGCCAAGGCCTTGTCGCCCTCATTTTACGCTTACTCAAATTTTCTTGGTACGAAGGGACTCTTGCAGGAATGCTCACAGCCTTCCCAAATACAGCATTTATGGGAACACCAATAATTCTGCTACTTTACCCCGATAATCCACAAGCCTATGTCGTCGCTGGCCTTGGTGTCGTCATGCCCGTAGCCTCTCTTGTCCTAACAGATGTTGTCCTTTCTTGTCGGAAAAGTGAAAATAATAGAGAGAAGAGCGACTTTTCACCAATAAAGAAAATGATACG
>CAYJIB010000010.1:16876-25719 GCA_964370125.1 uncultured Desulfovibrionaceae bacterium | reverse complement strand
AAATCCAGCACTCATTGCAGCAGCTCTTGGCATAAGCATTGGCCTTTGTGGACTCACTTTACCCAAGCCTTTTTTGTCAATAGCTGAAATGATTGGAAAAACTGCTTCACCTTCCGTGCTTTTTTGCATGGGCATAGCCCTCCCCCCACAATTTATCGCTTGGCGACAAAAAAGAAAGATAAAGCACAATATAACTGTAGAAGAAAAGGGCGCTTCACGTAAAGAAGCTCAGCTTCAAGTTATTGTAATTTTTGCAAAACTGTTTCTCATGCCCTTTTTAGTCTACACTTTTTGTACCTTTCTTGGCACTTCTCCCATGCCCCTTAAAATTATCACCATCATGTCGGCCATGCCCGCCGCAGTTGTTTGTAGCTTACTTGCCATGCAACACAATTTTATGGTTGAATCTTGCTCAAATGCCATGCTTTTTGGAACAATCTTGTCGATGGGGACTATACCATTCGTGATGTATTTGCTCTAACAGCCTTAAATCACTTGACATTTAATCCTTTAACACCGTATAGCGAAATGCTCAAAAAGTCTTTTCTTGAATTTTCCTTAAGCATTTCAAAAAAAAACAAGAAGACAATATGATGAATACTTGGGCTTTACTTTTAGCTGCAGGTCAGGGGCTGCGATTACAAGCCGCAACTCAGGGCATTGCCAAGCAATTCCTCTCTTACAAAGACCTTCCCCTCTATTGGCACAGTGTGCAAAAATTCACTCTTTGCGCTCGTATTCGTGGCCTTGTGCTTGTTTTACCCGAAGCAAATTTTGAAGAAGAGCTAGAAAAAGCCCTTGCCCTTTCTTATAATGAAGGTCATAGATTGCCCCTTCGCTTTGCAAAAGGGGGGAAACTCCGTCAAAACTCTGTCCAATCAGGCCTTCTTGCCCTACCAGACGATTGCGATTCTGTCCTTATTCATGACGCCGCCCGCCCCTTCTTTACGACAAAATTGTGCCAAAAACTTCTTGATGCCCTTGAAAATTCTACAGACATTAAAGGCTTTATCCCAAGCCTGCCCCTTATAGACACCATTAAAGAACACAAAGAAGGCCAAGTCTGCAAAACTCTATCAAGAGAAGGTCTTGTTCGAGTACAAACGCCACAAATTTTTTGTAGGCAATGCCTTGAAAAAGCACACACTTTTCTTCAGGCTCAAGGCTTTGAAGTAACAGACGATGCTGCAGCCCTTGAAGCTATAGGCCAAGCAGTCGGCCTCATTGATGGTGAAGAACAAAATTGCAAGATAACAAATGAAAGCGATCTCACTCTTTTAAGCCCACAGAAAAATAGGCTGCCTCTAGTCGCTTTTGGCTATGATGTACACCGTTTTGCAGCTAAGGACGAAAGCGAAAAAAACATGCAAAAAGCCCGACCTTTGCGCCTTGGGAGCGTACCTATTCCAGGCGGAGCTCATGTTATTGCGCATTCAGATGGCGATGTCTTGCTTCATGCTCTTACAGACGCCCTGCTCTCCCTCATGTGCGCTGGTGATATCGGCACACTCTTCCCAGACAGCGATCCTGCCTATGACAATATTTCTTCAAGCCTGCTTCTTGATCAAGTGATGACAATGTTGCATACAAGAGGGCTCAAGCTTTGCCATGTCGATCTTACTATCATCACACAAAAACCCAAAATTGCCCCGCACAGAAAGGCTATTCAAAAAGCTTGTGCGCATCTTTTGCAGCTTTCTGAACATTGCGTCAATGTAAAAGCCACAACAGAAGAAAAACTCGGCTTTACGGGTGAAGGCAAGGGAATAAAGGCCGTAGCCCTTGTAACAGCTCTTGAAAGTGAGGCTTAAATGACTGAAATTAAAGCAATCTATAATGAAGGATCCGTCATAGACATTGAAGCCAACTTACAAGGACGCAGCATTCGTATGCTTGGTGAAGGTGGGAAAAATCGTGAGGAAAGGCTTCTTGCCCCTTGGCAAAATCTTCACAATAAGCATGAAGTCTTGCCTGTGCTCTTAGGGAGCGGTATAGGCTTTGCTCTTGAGCAATTTCTTTTAGAAAATCAAGGACCTATTGCCATAGTAGATAAAGAACTTTCAATTCTTGAGCTTACGAAATTGCAAGAACGTTTTTTAGACCAAAGAATTGCTTGGTTTTGTGTGGAAAAGTATACAAATGAAGACAGTCTCATAAATGCCTTGCAAGATTGGCAAAAAGAACACAACGATCGGTCATTATTCATTATCAATCATCCTTTCTATCAGCGCCTTGATTCTTGGTATTCACACATAAAAAAAACTCTTAATGAACAAGAAGAAAAGAAAATACTCACCGAAGGCAAAAAAAACGCTCAAAATTCTCGAAATGTCTGGCAAAGAGCACAAAAAAAGCGTTTTATCAATGAAAAACCTCGTATTTTGCTCTTATCAAGTCAATATTTTCTTTTTGGCGAAATCATTGCCGCTTGTGAGTCTTGTGGCTATGAATACGAAAATCTTTCTATTGACCGTGATGACATCAAGCAAGAAGAATTTATGCTTTCTATCTTAGAAAAAGTTATTGCATTTCAACCAGATTGCATGATCACCCTCAATCACATGGCTGTTGATACTGGCGGCATTATGACGGATATGCTTGAGCGAATGCACCTTCCCTTAGCATCATGGTTTGTGGACAATCCGCATCTTATTCTTGACGGTTACCCAAAGGCAAAAAGTCCGTGGATCAACATTTTTACTTGGGACGCCGACACCGTTGACAGCCTCAAAGAAGCGGGACATGAACACGTAAGCCACTTGCCCCTTGGCACCGATCCAGAACGTTTTTGTCCAAATCCAAGTGGAGGCCCTCTTTGCAAGGAAGTTTGTCGCGACGTGAGCTTTGTTGGCAATTCAATGACGCATAAAGTGACAAATCGCCTGGAATTTGGACAATTTCCTCAAATTTTGCTTGATGATTATCAAGATTTAGCCAAAATCTTTGGAGCTTCAAAAGAACCTTCGGTACGAGCTTTTTTAGTTGAACAGGACAAAAAAAAGGCTAAGGCTTTTGATGTATTAGAAAATACAGAAAAAAAATTGGCTTATGAGGCTATGCTCACTTGGGAAGCCACCCGCCAATACCGCAAGGCCTGTGCCGAAAGCCTGCTAGAATTTCATCCTCTATTTATAGGCGATGATGGCTGGTTTGAAACTTTAAAAGAACGCAAAGAGCCTTGGATTTTTCACCCACCAGTACAATATTATACTGACCTTCCAAGGGTTTATCCCTATACAAAAATCAATTTTAATTGCACAAGCAAGCAAATGAAGGGGGCCGTCAATCAACGCATCTTTGATGTACCAGCGGCAGGATCCTTTGTTTTGACTGACAAGCAAGCTCAAATGAACGAACTTATGGAGCCAGGCAAAGAAATTATCGTCTATGAGAACTTAGCTGAAGTGCCAGATTTGATACGTTTTTATCTTAACAATCCTTCTGCAAGACAGGCCATCATAGAAAAAGGAAGAGCCCGTGTGCTTGCTGAACACACTTGGGCCCTTCGACTGAAAAAAATGCTTGCAAAAATGAAAAAAAATTACGCTTGATTTTTGTGCTAAAACTAACTCAAAGTCTCAAGTTTGTTGGCGATTTCAAGAAAGATTGCCCCAGCCTGAGCGGTAGCTTCATGGACAGCTTCAATCTCGGCAGCATCGCGTGCGCCATCATAACGTCGTTCAATCCACAAAACAGTATAGAGCAAGGTCCCGTCATCTAAAAGACTGGCAGACGCGCTCTCTTTCATATTGTCCAAGATGGCGTCAAATGCTGAAGATTCTTCAATAATTGCCTCTTGATAGACGGTGCTGGCTTGTTGGCTCAGCTCTTGTGCCTCTGCTATTTGCGCACTGCTCCCTTTTTCGTTTGCTTCATCTAAAGCAAAGACCGCATTGGTATAAACACTGTTTGCCTCAAGCTTCACATTGCGCGCAATATACCAAATATCTAATAATTCAGGGAGCTTGGGTAGCTTTAAGACACGAATAAAGGCACCAGACAAACCACGAAATTGTCTTGAATAAAGAAGGTACATTTCTCTTTTTTGTGCAGTTGTTAAGCCTTTTGCATTTGCCGCATTTTCAATAGCTTCAAAAAAACGATCTTCATATAAATGGTAAAGAGCCTGCAACATGCCCGAAGTATAAAGATATTCAAGAGCTTCTTTGCGACCCTTTGCAAGGCTGTCGCCCACATAGGCTATGCCTTCCATAGAATGCCCAAAACGCAGATTAGCTGACTGCAATGAAGAACGAAGTCGCCCAGCCTGTCCACTCACTTCAGCTGGCTCATACATATCGACCATCCACGAAGCAAGAGCATAAACAAAACTTTCTTGAACAACAGAATCGTCATTGCGCCCAACAAAATTCTCAGGATCATCACTTTGCGCCAAAAGACCGTGTACCTGCCCGCTTTCTTGTTCTGGTTCTTGAACACTTTCTTGCATGATTTCTTCACTGGCCTCTTGTTCACCTTCAAGGCCGGTATCAAGCTCTTCATCATCAAGAGTCCCTAAATCATCAAGGCTAAAAGAATTTATCTGTGCATTGATATCATCAAGATTTTCCTCACCTGCCACATACCCTTCAGGCAAAAGACCACCATTTACAGAACTGTCAGCAGATTCAGTTGGAAGCTCGCTAGGTTCTGGTGTGGTTTTGATGGTGGGCACAGGTTCAAGGGGAATTTTTTGTTCTTCAGTGCTTATGCCCGCTCTATGGAGCATCTTATCGACTTGACCTGGCATATGCCCTTCAAACCACATATAGGCTCCGCCCAAGGCAAGCAAGAAGATAAAAAAAAGTATACCCTTTACTTTTCTTTTTGGTACCACATTTTCAGATTGGTCTTCATTGTTTTCATTGCTTTCTTTGTCTGGATCAAAGACTTTCATAATTTTTCCTTATAAAATAAATGCTTATGGTCTTTCAAGCAAAAGTCTACAGAAATACTGTAATAAATCATAAATCTTTCATGAATTTTTATCAAGTAAAAAAGTGCTTAAAATCATAAAAATACCTAAAAAAAAACATCTTTTTTCATTTCTTTACAAGGTGGGGTTTTTTGCAAAAATCATCAGAAGAAAAAGTGGAATTAAGGCTTGCCAATACAAGTCAAACAAATTATCTTGTAAAGCGCTATTACAATAAATAAAGAAGAAAGGTCTCACAATGAAGTGCAAACGTTGCAAAGAAGAAGCCATCGTCGCCTTGCCCAGTCACAATACAGGTTTTTGCGAACCTTGTTTTGAGCATTTTTTTATGCAGCAAGTTATTCGTGGCATTGAATACAAGAAAATGTGTTCAAAAAATGACCGTATCCTTGTTGCCCTTTCTGGCGGAAAGGATTCTTTGTGTCTCATGTACGCCTTGCACAGCTTGGGCTATGATGTTACGGGTCTGCACATTGACTTGGCCATTGGTGAAAGCTCTGAGGCCAGTCGAAAAGCCGTTGAAAGTTTTTGTAACAAGCACGGCCTGGCCTTTATTGTTCACAATGTGGCTGACGATGACCTTGCCATACCTTTAGTAAAAAATGTCGTTTCTCGCCCAGTTTGCTCTATTTGTGGAACAATCAAGCGCTATTTCTTCAATAAAATCGCAATAGAGGGCGGCTATACAGCCCTTGCGACAGGGCACAATCTTGATGATGAGGTTGCCCGCCTCTTTAGCAATACCCTGCGATGGGACATGCAATATCTGGCAAATCAAGCCCCTTGCCTGCCGGCTGAAAACGGTTTTGCAAAACGTATCAAACCTTTATGGCGATTGACAGAATTTGAAATCGCCAATTTTGCCTTCATTAAGGGGGTCGAGCACCATTATGCCCCCTGCCCCTTTGCAAAAGGTGCCACTCATACCTTTTATAAGCATATTTGGCACGAACTCGAAGAGAAGATGCCAGGCCGTAAACTCTCATTTTATATACATTTTTTGGAATATGCCAAAGAAAAAATCCATTTTGCTCAAAAGCAAGAATATTTGTTTCCAAATAGCTTTAGCAAAAACATTGTAAAACAGGATGATTGTGAACATTCAGATGAATTTGCACCACAAGAAAAAACTCTTTTAAATCCCTGCCGAAATTGCGCCATGCCCACCTCTGCCCCTGTGTGTTCTGTTTGTCAGGTGCAAGCCGCAGTGCGAAAAAAACAAAAGGAATCACTATGAGTTTGCAAAAGCGTTTCCCAAAAGCCCTCGCTTGGGACAAAGGCCCAATCTACCTTATGGACGGCACAGCCTTTGTTTATCGTTCTTACTATGCAAAAGAAAATATGCAACGCTCAGACGGCTTTCCCACAAGTGCGATTTTTGGCATAACGCGTATCCTTTTACGCCTTTTGCGAGACGAAAGCCCAGATCGCATCGCCTTTGTGCTTGATGGCAAAGGACAACACTTTCGTCACGAACTCTTTCCCCTCTACAAAGCCCAGCGCTCAAGCACACCAGAACCTTTAATCCAACAAATTGAACCCATTAGGAAGCTTATAGACTTGCTTGGGATTCATTTTGAAGAGTCTGAAAATTGCGAGGCCGATGATTGTATTGCCTCAATGAGTCAGCGTTTTGAAAACAAGCACCCCATTGTTATTGTTGGCACAGACAAAGATTTACGCCAATGTCTTACACAAAATGTCATTATGTGGGACCCAGTCGCCCGTGATGAACGTGTGATCAGTCTCCATTCCTTTATAGACGAAACAGGCCTGCGCCCTGAGCAATGGCCAGATCTGCAAGCCATTGTCGGCGATTCAAGTGACAATATTCCCGGTGTCCCCGGCATAGGGATAAAAACAGCCACAAAAATCTTTGCTGAATTTAAATCTTTAGAAGATATTCGTGACCGTCAAGGCGATCTTGCGCCTAAGCTTGCACAGAAATTTGAAGGCCATATTGAGGCCATGTTCCTCTACAGAGATCTAACCCGCCTATCAAGAGAATGTTGCCCAGAGGTCACTCTTGAACATATTCAAAGAAAAAGCCTAAAAGCCCAGGCTTTACGCAATTTCTTGCGCGAATTTGAGCTCAATTCTCTTATGCGTGACCTTGAAAGCCTCGTAAAAAGTGATCATTACACCGAAACGGAAGACGAAAGCAACAACGCACCGAGCCTTTCAACAACTAAAGGCGACACAGTCCAAACTTCCCTTCTTGATGCTCCAAAGAAAAAACCTAAAGTTTCAAGCCTCTGCAAAGACATAAAAGACATACCTTCTTGTGCAAAAAAAGATGTCGCCATTATCAATACCTATGAAAGCAGACAAAACCTTATTCTTATCGCCTTTGACGGTGTAGAATATTCTGTTACTGATTCAACTGAAAATATTGTCAATTTTGTAAAAGAGGCCAAAAATCTGATAACACCCTCATACAAAGCCCTTTTGCATTCTCATTCTGCATGGAGAAAACTAGCACCTTCACAATTTTTTGATATTAGTCTAGCCGCTTACCTTATGAATCCCGAAGACAGGGATTATGCTTGGCCCCATCTTATGGCACAATGGACTGATATATTTAATGTTCCACAAAGCTGCCCTGGGCTTTTGGCCTTAGCTATTAAAGAACATTTATCGCTGGGCTTAGAAAAAGGAAGTCTTGCTTCACTTATGACAGAGCTTGAATTGCCTCTTGTGCCTGTACTTGTTCATATGGAAAAAAGTGGCATCTGCCTTGACAATAAAGAGCTTCAAAACTTTATGGCGCATGTCAGCAAAGAACTTGAAGCAAATACCATAGCCATTTATTCTTTAGCTGGTGAAGAATTTAATATCCGCTCTGCCCAACAGCTTGGCAATATTTTGTATAGTCGCTTAAAACTCCCCATTCCACAAAAAACGCCGGGTGGTCAGCTTTCAACAAAGCAAGAAGCGCTCGAAAAACTCCATGCCGAGCACCCCATCATCGAAAAGCTTTTGCAATTTCGCAAGCTTGAAAAACTCCGCTCAACCTATCTTGAACCTTTGCCACGCTACATAAATCAGCAGGGCTATAAAGACGATCGCTTGCACACAAAGTTCAATCAATTAGCAACAGCAACGGGGCGACTTTCTTCAAGTCAGCCAAATTTACAAAATATCCCCATTCGTGGTGAAATGGGGCAAAGAATGCGGACTTGCTTTACAGCACAAGAAGGTTCTTTGCTCGTTGCTGCCGATTATTCGCAAATCGAACTTCGAGTGCTTGCGCATTATTCTCAAGATCCAACGCTTCTGGCTGCTTTTTTAGAAGATGCCGACATTCACACCCGCACGGCAGCTCTTCTGTATAATGAAGCAGAAGAAAAGGTCAATACCGAGCAAAGACGCACGGCAAAAACCATCAATTTTGGTCTTATATACGGTATGGGAGCAAATAAATTAGCGCAAGAACTTGGAATCACAACTAAAGAGGCAAAGGTCTTTATTGAGCGTTATTTTGAAAGCTTACAAAGACTCAAGGAATTTTATCTTCAAGTAGAAGAAGCAACAAAAAAACAGGGCTATGTGACAACCATTGCGGGCAGACGCCGTCTTGTGCAGGGCTTTGATGCCAAAAACTCGCAAGCGCAAGCCTTAGCAAGAAGGCAGGCCGTCAATACCCTTATTCAAGGAAGTGCAGCTGACATCATCAAGTGGGCTATGCTTTCGGTTTTTCATGACAAAAAACTCGAAAAACTTGAGGCAAAGCTGATTTTACAGGTGCATGACGAATTGCTTTTTGAAGTGCCAGAGGCTAATGCGCATAAAGCTGGAGAGCGTATCGCAGAGCTTATGGCAGGTGCTTGCCCAAAGGATATTGTTATGTCTGTGCCTTTGAAAACAAGTTGGGGTTTAGGTGCTAACTGGGGCGATGCTCATTAGG
>CAYJIB010000010.1:0-16776 GCA_964370125.1 uncultured Desulfovibrionaceae bacterium | reverse complement strand
TTAGGTGCTAACTGGGGCGATGCTCATTAGGAAGTTTAGGGAAATTAGATTTTTTTGGTTTTTTTGAATGAGGCTTATCAATTCACCCTATCTTCCATGTACACAATATACCTTATCGTATACTATTGTGTGAGGGGGATTAGGGGCTTATGGTGGGGAAGATATTCGCCTTGCAAGTTTAAATTAAAAGTTGCTTGAGCTAATAAAGGTGCTTTTTAAATAAAGACTTGCAAGGCTCACATATTTCCCCCTCTTTAGGCCCCTAAACCCCATCGAACACAAACAAAAAATACCTTTAATAGTAAAATAAGCAATGCGAAATGGTAACCCCCACGCAAAAAAATCCCAATTCCAAAAAAATCAAGCCCAAAACTTAAAATCAAAAATCAAAAATCAAAAAACAAAAAAACTCCCCTCATTTCCTTCTCTTGACCTTTCACAAAAAGAATTGCATAGTGAACTTGCATCACCATGTTCACTTTTTTCTTAAAAGGTTAAGGGATTATGGCAAAAAAACTTTCTCGCACACTTCGCAGAGTATTCTCACCTTTTTCCTATCGTAGCACCTTTTTAGGTCAGGCAAAAGCGTACAAGACAAGATTGCCAGCAGAACCTTTCTATCCAAAGCTTCTTTCTATTTTGCGTCAAGGTTATGGTCTTTCAGATCTGTTTGCCGATATCATGGCGGGCATCACTGTTGGCCTTGTGGCCATGCCTCTAGCCATTGCTTGCGCTATCGCTTCTGGTGTCAATCCTGTACAAGGTATATACACTGCCGCTATTGCCGGTGTGATTATTGGCCTTTTTGGTGGGAGCAATGTACAAATCAGCGGCCCAACGGGGGCTTTTATTGTCATTATCTATGGCATTGTTTACAGACATGGTTATGATGGCCTTGTTATCACAACCTTACTTGCCGGTATCATGCTTTGTATTGCGGGTTTTTTTCGCCTTGGAACACTTGTCAAATACATCCCCTATCCTGTAATTGTAGGTTTTACTGCAGGTATTGGGGTGATCATTTTTTCTTCTCAATTTGGTGATTTTTTGGGGCTTTCGCTCACAAATGTCTCACCTGAATTTTTTTCAAAATGGACCTTATATCTACAAAACCTCGGCAATACTTCGTATTATGCCTTGGCTCTGAGTTTTTCTGCTCTTTTCCTTATGCTTCTTTCAAAGAAATTTTTTCCAAAAATTCCTGCACCTGTTATCGGGATTTTGTTTTCAACTTTTACAGTATGGTATTTTGACTTTCCTGTTGAAACCATTTTTTCACGCTATGGAGAGCTTTCTGCAAGCCTTCCTTCTTTTTATTTTCCTGAAATAACAATGGAAAAAATCCAGTTGCTTTTCCCCGATGCTATCACCATCGCTCTTTTGGCGGGCTTAGAATCACTCCTTACTTGTGTTGTGGCCGACAGTATGACAGGGGATAAACATTATTCAAATATAGAACTTGTTGCCCAAGGCATGGGGAACTTGGCTTCTTCTGTGCTTGGCGGCATACCCGCAACAGGGGCTATCGTTCGCACAGCAACAAATATTTCAAATGGCGCAAAATCACCCATAGCGGCCATTGTGCACGGCATTGTTGTTTTGGGCTTTGTTTTGTATCTGTCTTTTTTCATTGAGATGATCCCCCTTGCCTGCTTTGCGGCTATCCTCATGCTTACCTCTTATGGCATGTTAGAGCTCGACGCTATACGAAGTATCATGCGAGGGCCAAGGTCAGATGTGCTTGTTATGCTTTTAACCTTTTTGCTGACTGTACTTATTGACCTTACAGTAGCAATTTATGCTGGTGTCTTGCTTTCTTCTTTGCTTTTTATGCACAAAATGAGCCTTGCAAGCTCTATTTGTGAAATTTCTTACAAAAAAGAAGCGCACAAACATTTTGACAAAGACGAAGAGCTTTGTGCAAGCTGTCAAGCCAAAGGCGAAATACTCACTAAATCACCAGAAAAGCTGCCTGAAGGCGTCTTGCTTCTTAATATTTCTGGTCCATTTTTCTTTGGCATGGTAGACAGATTTCAACACGCCATAAATTCAAGCAATGCCAACATCAGGGTCTATGTCTTACAGATGCGTGATGTGCTTGCCATTGACACAACGGGCATTCAAAGTCTTGATCTTTTCTTAAAGCAGCGAGCACTGCGCAATTATGAAGTTGTTCTTGCTGAAATTCCACCCGACACACGTAGGATTTTGCGAAAAATGGGCTTTTTGAAACGCGTTGGCAAGGACAATGTTTGTTACAATCTAGAATGCGCTTTACAAAGAGCTAAAGCACTTGCTCAAAGCTAAGGCAAGCCCATGTATAGGTCATTTTTTTTTAAAAAGACTAAGCATTTCTTGTACAAAGGAAAAATAAAGTAGAAAAAGACTTGCCAAGATAAGGTCTTTTAGAGTACATTCATACGAAGGGATTTTTTAGCAAAGGACACTTTATGAACATGCTCAATGCCTACACATCAGAAGTTGATGATCCTGATCTTGCTGTAAAAGAGATTCTTACCCAACTTGATCTTGAGAACAATACCAAAAAGCATTCCGCGGCCTTTTTGACTTGTAGCTATGACTATATCGAAACAGGTGTTGTTGCTGCAATTTCAAAAGCCTTGCCTTTTCCTGTTGTGGGCATGACGACTCTTGCCAATGCTGTCTATGAAGAAGCGGGAACAAGCCTTTTGTGTTTGTCTGTGCTTACTTCTGATGACTGTCAATTTTCTGCTGTAATTAGCGATTCTCTTGAAAAGGGTGAATGCCAAAATGTCGTCAAAAAAACCTATACTGAAGCCTTGCAAACACATGATCAAAGCCCAAAGCTTGGTCTTGTCTTTGCACCTATTTTTGCTAAAATAAGTGGAGAGAGCTTTCTTGTCGATTTGACACAAATAGCAGAGGGTGTGCCTTTTTTTGGTGGGGTTGCGGCTTCTTCTGATGTTGTAAAATATGAAAATGCCTTTGTTGTTCACGAAGGAATTCACTATTCAGACCGTTTTGCGCTCTTGCTTATCAGCGGCGCGATTGACCCAAAATTTGTTGTTGCCTCTGTTTCAGATGGGAACATTTTTGCACAGCAAGCCATTATCACAAAAGCTGAAGGCAATGTTGTACAATCAGTCAACAATATCCCCACAGCACAATATTTGTCATCGCTTGGCTTTGTACAAAACGATGCTTTAGAGGGCATATCTGTCGTACCTTTTCTTATAGATCATCATGACGGAAGCCAAAATATTGCTCGAGCTGTTCTTATGCTTACCGATGAAGGATTTGCTATTTGTGGTGGTAATGTGCCTGAGGGTGGAGGACTTTTTTTAGGACGAATGGACGAAACAGATGTGCGAAATACGGCCAAAATTGCCCTTGAACAGTCAATACAATATAAAAATGCTAATGCTGTTCTTGTCTTTTCTTGCCTAGCTCGTAATACAATCTTAGGCCTTGATTATTTGGCAGAAATAGAAAAAACACAAGAAATTTTATGCGACACTGTCCCTTGGCATTTTGCTTATGCTGGCGGAGAAATCTGCCCTGTATACGGTCACGGAAACAAATGCATTAACCGTTTTCACAATTATACCTTTCCAATTTGTATCATTTAGCGAACAGATTTTAAAAACCAGAAGAAAGTCATGCAAAACAAAGAGAATAACACAGAATCAGCGATCAATGATTTGCCCGCAGACAAAGATACTTTATTGAAAGAAAATAAAGCCCTAAAAAGAAAGATTCGCGACTTGGAATCTCTTTTGAATCGAAGCAAAGTTTCACTTGCTACAAAGGCAAATTTAAACTCTATCTTAGCTCTGCAACAACAAAAAATTGAAAATAACATGCATTTGTTGTTTGAAAACAGCCCTACCGCTTTATTGATTTTTGACGCTTATGGCTGTCTGACGTATTGTACAAAAGAATTTCTTACAATAAATCAAATGGCTAATTTTGGTGCTGTAAACGGCCGACACTTTAACGATATATTCCGCTTCATCTTATCTAATGATATTTTTCAAAAATTTGCAAAAATCTTTGAAAGAGTCAATCTTGGATTTGAAAAGGTCAAAGTTCAAGAATACATCCATTTTCCAGCATATAAAGATGAACACGCCTATAAAATTGATATGGCGCCCATGCTTGATAAAGACGGCGCGATTGAAGGTTCAATTCTTTTTTTACACGACAATACGGCTATTATTCAAGCCAAAGAAAATGCAGAAAGAGCCAATGCCTCAAAAAGTGAATTCTTGGCCAATATGAGCCATGAAATTCGCACCCCTCTTGGCGGTGTTATCGGTCTTTTGCACCTGCTTTCAAATACCGAGTTGCAAGAATCACAAAAAGACTATTTAAAAAAGGCTTTATTTTCTGCTGAGAATTTACTCTATATTCTCAATGATATATTGGATTTTTCAAAAATTGAAGCGGGCAAGCTTCATATAGAAAAAATTCCTTTTACCCTCTCAGACATACTTAATGAATTGCAAATTCTTTTTGATCATAAACTTGCTGAAAAATCGCTAACTTCTTCTATTGACGACGGTGGACTTAGGCAAATGGAGCTTGTTGGTGACCCTGTACGTTTGCGCCAGGTCTTGTTTAATCTTACAGGCAATGCTATCAAATTTACACATGAAGGCAGTATTTCAATCAAAATTGAAAAAATTCAAGAGCATGAAGGCAAAGCGCACTTTACTTTTTCAGTTAAAGACACAGGCATTGGTCTTACAAAAGAACAAGCGAGCCTTTTGTTCTCCCCTTTTTCACAAGCGGACACTTCTGTTACTCGCAAATACGGCGGCACTGGACTTGGCCTTGCTATTTCAAAGCACCTTGTTGAACTTATGCAAGGCTCAATTTGGGTTGAGAGCGAACCTGGCATAGGTTCAACCTTCTATTTTACGGCAATTTTTGATTTATTTGATGCAGAAGGTGGGCTCCGTGATGCCCTTATCCCAGACATCAAAAGTGTGGTGAGCAATGCCGCACAATACCGTGAAGGACACGAACAAATTTTGCTTGTTGAAGACAATCATATCAATCAAATAATTGCTACAGAGCTTTTAGAAAAAGTAGGCTATAACATTGACGTCGCCAACAATGGTCAAGAAGCTCTTGATATGCTTGAAGTAAAAAAATATGATCTTGTACTTATGGATATTCAAATGCCTATTATGGACGGACTTGTTGCAACACAAAAAATACGCGAGCAAGAAAAATACGCAAAACTGCCCATCATTGCGATGTCAGCTCATGCCATGAAAGGCGACAAAGAAATGAGCATTAGCTATGGTATGAATGATCATATAACCAAACCCATTTCACCCGATATTTTGTACATGACTGTCAGTATGTGGCTTGATGAGATGAAATCTCGAGATTAATTTGTCGGCACTAAAAAACGCAAATCCATGCGCTCTTCAAAAAAGCATTTTCTAAACCAATCAAAAAAGGCCAGAAAACTATTCTGGCCTTTTTGCTTGCGATATTTTTTCGCCTTTCAAAAAAAGGCTTAACTTTCATCAGACACAAAGACAAGGGGCAAAAGTTCTTCGATATTGCTTACTGGATGAACTTCGATTTTCTTTAGCAAATCAGCAGGCACATCGGCCAAGTCCTTGATATTGTTTTTTGGAATAATAACGTGTTTTAAACCATGCGTCACGCCAGCAAGGATTTTTTCCTTAATTCCACCAACAGGAAGCACACGACCACGCAAAGTGATTTCACCTGTCATACAAGTGTCAGCTCGGAGGGATTTGTCTAAAAGAGCCGACAAAAGAGCAGAAATAAGGGCGACACCGGCAGATGGGCCGTCCTTTGGTGTGGCACCTGCTGGCACATGCACATGCAGGTCAACATCTTTTAAAATATCTTGTGAAAGAGCAAGTTTTTTGGCATTTGACTTGGCATAAGTCATAGCTGCTTGCGCACTTTCTTTCATAACTTCGCCAAGTTGCCCTGTAAGCTGAAGCTTACCTTTCCCTTGCATGGTGCAAACCTCAATATGCAAGACATCTCCACCAAAAGGCGTGTACGCAAGACCAAGAGCTATCCCTGGTGCAAAGGCTTCTTCTTTATCGTCTTCAAGATAACGCGGAGGCCCAAGCAAATTGGCAAGCATAGTTGGGGTGACTTTATAAGGCATTTCCCCGCCTTCTGCCTTACGTCTTGCGGTTTTTCGACAAACAGCGCCGATTTCTCGTTCGACATTACGAAGACCAGCCTCACGGGTATATTCACGAATAATCTTGGTAAGCACAGCGTCTTTTAAAGAAATATCCCCTTCTTCAAGACCGTTTTCATCAACCTGCTTTGGTACAAGATATTTTTTAGCAATGGCGAGCTTTTCTTGATCGGTATAGCCTGTTAAGCTGATAATTTCCAAACGATCTCGAAGAGCTTGAGGAATGGTGTCTAAGCGGTTAGCCGTACAGAGAAAGAGCACTTTTGAGAGGTCAAAAGGCACATTCAAATAATGATCTGAAAAATTGACATTTTGCTCTGGATCAAGCACTTCAAGCAAGGCGGAAGAAGGATCACCCCTAAAATCAGAACCGACTTTGTCAATTTCATCAAACATAATAACAGGATTGTTTGTGCCGACTTGTTTTAGTGCCTGAATAATACGCCCTGGCATAGCGCCAATATAGGTGCGCCTGTGTCCACGGATTTCTGCCTCATCACGCATTCCGCCTAGAGAAAAGCGATAAAATTTTCTGCCAAGGGCTTTTGCGATGGAGCGTCCAAGAGAGGTTTTGCCAACCCCTGGAGGGCCAACAAAGCATACAATCGAACCTTTTGAATCTGGCTTGAGTTTGCGCACGCTCAAAAATTCCAAGATGCGTTCTTTGATTTTATCAAGACCAAAGTGGTCTTCATCAAGCACTTCTTGTGCGTGATTGATGTCAAGCTGATCTTCTGAGGCCACAGACCAAGGCAAATCAACAATCCAGTCAAGATAGGTACGAATAACAGAAGCTTCTGCAGAATCGTTGTGCATGGTCGAGAGGCGTTTTAATTGTTTGTCGGCCTCTTTTTGGGCTTCTTCTGGGAGCGATAAGGCCTCTATGGCATTTTTAAGATTTTCTATATCTTCTTCATGTGAACCAGTATCGCCAAGCTCTTTTCTGATGGCGTTTAACTGTTCACGCAAAAAATAATCTCTTTGCGCTTTATCGATGCCTTCTTTTGTAGAGCTTTGAATTTTTGCTTGCATTTGCGCCACTTCAAGCTCGTGACTTAAAAATTTAATGATGTTGCGCAACCTTTCAGAAGGGTCAAGACATTCAAGCAAACTTTGTGCTTCTTTGTATTTGAGACGCAAATTTGTCGCAATAAGATCAGCAAGGCGACCTGGGTCAATGACATTTGAAAGCATAGACATAATGTCGCTTGTTGGTACGCCACGCAAAGCCAAGATGCGCTCGCATTGTTCGCGGGCAAGACGCATAAGCGCTTCGCCCTCAGAGCTCATCCAAGGGCTTGGAGGATCTTCTATGAGTTCAATTGTAGCGTGCATACAGTTGTCTGTCCGCACATTCAACACACGAGCTCGAGCGATACCTTGTACTAAAGCCTTCATACGTCCGTCTGGCATTTTCAAAACACGTAAAATCTGTGCAACTGTGCCAATATCATAAAGGTCAGAAGGTTTTGGCTCATCAATCTCTTCATCTCTTTGCACACACAAAAGCAAATATTGATTTGTTGCTGCAGATGTTTCTATGGCCTGAATAGAGATGTCTCGACCAACAAATAAAGGAATAACCATATTGTTAAAGACAACAACATCTCGTAAAGGAAGAAGAGGCAATTCTTGTGGCAAATCGTTAAGTGAATGACCTTTTTTCTCATCAAAGCGACTTTTTCTGCGTCTTCTTGTTTTTGGCTTTTCAGTGTCCTCTTTTTTATCCTCTATATCTTGTTCGCTGTCTTTTTGATCTGCTTGTGAATCGCCCTGCTCTCCTCTTTTGTCTTCTGACTCAGACTCTTGAGCTTTTTCAAGTTCTTCAAGCTCATCAAGCAAGCTCAAATCTGCAAAGAGTTTTTGCTTAAACTCTTCTTCTGTCATAACACTTGGCTTGGCTTTTTTGGGTCTTCCAGGCCTTTTGGCTTTTTGGGGTGCTTCAGTAGCTAATTCAGCTTCATCTGAAGGATTCTCTTCAGGCAATTCTTGGCTTTCTCTATCTTTTTCAGCTTTAACAGCGTCATTTTCAGAAGGATTGCTTTCAATGTTTTCGTTTTCTGTATTGTTGTTTTCTTTTGATGACATACAAACCTCATGTATTATATAAGTACAGTCTACATTCTATTAGGTGAAAGTAAAAAATTTTTCTTGTCGAATGCTAAAATAGGCATTGTCGGTAACGATAAGGTGGTCAAGCAAGGTGATGCCAACAAGGGCAACAATGTCATGAATATGTGTGGTCAATTCATTATCACGAGCAGATGGAAAGCAATTTCCACCTGGATGATTGTGCACAAGCACAATATTGCTTGCTCTGTATTCAAGTGCCAAGGCCAAAACGTCTCGTGGATAAATGGGTGAAGAATTGGTCGAGCCAATGCTTAGCTGTTTCCATAAAATCAGCCTTTGCTGTGAATCTAAAATGGCCATCCAAACTTCTTCGTGCAATACACCCGCTAGGCGAATTTTTGCAAGCTTTGCAATGTCTTCTAAGGTGCAAGCGTGTTCACGACGGATAAGAGGGGCTTCGGTATATCTTGCAAAAAGCTCACGCAAAAGGGTCAAAAAGCTTTCTGTTGACTCGCCAATGCCTGGGATTTTTTCCATGCTCTCAAAAGGCGCGTCTATAAGCATTCTTAGTGAACCAAATTGCTTGAGCAAAGCCTTTGCCATCGGTTTTGTATCCACACGGCGAAGCACATAGCCCAAAAGAAGCTCCAAAAGTTCATAATCGTCAACGATTTTTGGATTTCGCAAAAAACGTTCACGCAAGCGCTTTCTATGGCCTTCATGAGGGGAGGCTTTTTTACTTGCCTTGGTAGTTTCTTTTGACATAGCACCCGAAGTAAAATGTTTCTATCCAGTCAAATATAATCAGTTTTTGAAAAGTGGCAAGAGTTTTTTAAAGGATTTATGACTTTAATGAAAAAAGCTCAGACAAAGTGTCAAGAAGTCTTTCTAAAGATTGATCTGTATCCAAAAATCCTGATTTTACAGAAAGTTCAGCTTTTGTAAGGCTTTCATACAAAGAGGCAATGCCTTGTATGCCCAAAGACTTTGCAAGGGCAAGCTTAACATTTTTTTCTGAATTGTGGATCCAAACAGGCTCATTATGCACAATTTGCCAATAAAGACGGGCTTCTCTTTGCAAGAAAAAAAGCAAGAGAAAGAGAGGATTTTCACCAATACTTTGCAGGCGCTTTAAAGTCTTCCAAATAGTGGTCTGATCTTTTATTTGAACGGCACGCAAAAAGGCAAAAATATCAAAGCCCATTGATTGGGGAATAAGAGAAAGATCTTTTTCTTGGACCTTACCGTCTTTAGCGAAAAGGGCTATTTTTTTGAGCTCATTGTCGATAGCGGCAGCGCTGGCTTCAGCCCCTTCTGGGCAAAGTGCTTTACAAAAGGCATCTAAAAGCTGCGGGCTAAAGTTAAGGCCATGCGCCTTGGCTTCATCTCGTACATATTTAGGCATGGCCTGAGCATAAAGCGGCGGGCTTGTCCATATCCAGCCTTGTTTTTTTGCAAATTCATAACATTGCAAAGTATTGATAGCCTTTGGCACTTTTGCAGCTCTTTTTTCCCAAGCATTTTCGATACATAAAATAAGCCAGACAAAGGGGCGTGGGGTGGCAAGGGTTAAAGAGAGTTTTTTTAAATTTTCTGAATCAAGGCTTTCAAGATGACGCAAAATAATCAAGCGGGGCTTTATACTAAAGCCTTGCGAGCCGAGCTGCTCCCAAAACTTATCCGATAGGCCTTCATCAGCCCATGCACAAATTCTCTCATAGCCTTCATCGCCAAAGCGGCTTTTTGCCATTGCCGTAATCTGCCTTTGTATTAAAAAGGCATCAGGGCAAACACAGAAGAAAAAGCCAGATTGTTTGGGCATATTTGCTCAAAAATTAAAAGCGTTGTTGCAAGCGGTCTATAGCTCTTTGCACCAAAAGAACAACAAGCTCTCTTAGGGCGACTTCTTCATTTCCGCTTTCATAGGTTTCAGAATATTTGATAGAGCCCGATTTCCACACAATTTCATTGCTTGTGCCATCAAAAAGGGTCAATTCAAGACTTGCCTTTGCAGTAAGCAAAGAGGAATAGGCATAAGAGCCGTAAGAACGGATTTGAAAATCGGTAATATTGACAAAGAGTTCAAAGTCTGTTTCTTCAGAATCTGCCCAAGTGGCGATATTGCGTTCTGTTATCTCATCGCGCAGAACAGAACGCACAAAATAAGGCAACCAAGGGTGCAGAGTTGGCTGCTCTACCCCTTGGATTTTGATAGTCTTTGTTGGTTCACCTATGATTGATGAAGGTATGACCCCTTCTTGCCCTCGAATACTATAACCGCAGGCGGACAAAGTAGAAAGCAAGAGGACAAAGAGCAGACTTTTCGTAAAAAAAGATAAATTCTTTGAAAATAAAGCTCTTTTACAAGGCGAAGACAACATAATTTTCCCTTATAACAAACTATTTGGCAACAAAGTTGATAAGTTTATTCGGCACACAAATACACTTCTTGATGCTGAGGCCCTCCAAGTGACGCGCGACATTTTCATCAGCAAGGGCTTGTTTTTCCATATCTTCTTTTGGAAGATCTGTCGGAAGTTCAAGTTTTGCTCGAAGTTTTCCATTGATTTGTACTACAACTGTCTGCACATCTTTTTGCAAGGCGGCTTCGTCCCACTTTGGCCAAGCTTCGCTACACAAAGAGCTTGTATGCCCCATTTCCTTCCACAATTCTTCACAAATATGCGGCGCAATGGGCGCAAGAAGGGTAAGGACTGTCGCCATAGCTGAAGACAAAGCTTCTTGTCCTAGTGTTTCAGTCGCAAGCTCATCTTTAAGCAAATACATAGTATTGACAAGTTCCATAATAGCAGCAATAGCCGTATTGAATTGGAAACGATTCCCCATGTCTTCTGTCACTTTCTTAACAGTAGCGTGTTCTTTAAAGCGCAAGTCGAGGATTTTTTGCTCATTGCCGCTGTCCGCATTCTTTTGGCAAGCCTGAACAGTGCAAATAAAAGGCTTCATTTCATAGAAAAGTCGCCATACACGGCAAATAAAGCGATAAGCCCCTTCAATCCCCGTTTCTGACCAGTCAAAATCTCTTTCAGGCGGAGCCGCAAAGAGACAGAAAAGGCGTACGGTGTCCGCTCCGTATTTGGCGATCATGGTATTTGGGTCTACCACATTGCCCTTTGATTTTGACATCTTTGTGCCGTCTTTTAAGACCATGCCTTGGGTAAGCAAATTGGCAAAAGGTTCTTTGATTTCTTTTGGCAAAAAGCCCATATCACGCAAAACCTTGGTAAAGAAACGGGCATAGAGCAAATGTAAGATAGCGTGTTCTACCCCGCCAATGTATTGGTCAACAGGCAACCAATAACTTGCGGCCTCTTGGTTAAAAGGCGCGTCAGAAATTTTATTGTCTGTAAAACGTGCAAAGTACCACGAGGATTCAACAAAGGTGTCCATTGTGTCGGTTTCACGCCTTGCCATTTTATCACATTGCGGGCAAGGGCAATTTGCAAAGCTTTCTGTGTCTGGTAAGGGTGAGCGGCCGTCAGCGTGTGTTTGCACATCAAGAGGCAAAGTCACCGGCAAATCTTCTTCAGGTACAGGAACCATGCCGCAATCTTCACAATAAATGACGGGGATTGGCGCGCCCCAATAGCGCTGCCTTGAGATATTCCAATCACGAAGACGCCATTGCACGGTCTTTTTGCCCAAGTCTTTGGCGACTAAGGCATCAACAACCTTGCCCTTCCCTTCTTCATTGCAAAGGCCGTCAAATTCTGCTGAATTGACCATAAGACCGTCGCCATCATAAGCTTCGGGCATCTTGCTTACATCAAGCTTTTCTTCACCTTCTGGCTGAATAACGACAATAATGTCCAAGCCGTATTTTTTTGCAAAACTAAAATCTCTGTGATCATGTCCAGGCACGCCCATAACGACACCTGTTCCGTATTCTGCAAGAACAAAATTGCCAAGCCACAAGGGAAGTTTTTTTCCGCTTAAAGGGTGCGTGAGGTAAACACCTGTAAAAATACCCTCTTTTTCAAGCTTATCAGACTGCCTGTCTTCTTTGTTCATTGAGCGAGTCTTCTCAATAAAGGCTTCAATACTCGCCATATCTGGGCTATTTGCAATAAGTGAAGCAACCAAGGGATGCTCTGGCGCAATCGTCACAAAACTCACACCAAAAAGTGTATCGGGTCTTGTGGTAAAGACAGACAAAGAAGCCGCTTCGGCTATTGGCTTTTCTAAAGGAAAAGCGATTTCAGCACCATAAGACTTGCCCAGCCAATTTCTTTGCATGTGCAAAACTCTGTCAGGCCAAGCACCTTCAAGACCATCAAGGTCTTGCAAGAGTTCTTCGGCATAGTCGGTAATCTTTACAAACCATTGGGTAAGCTCTTTTTGCACAACAACCGTATCGCAACGCCAACAAAGATCTTCGACAACCTGCTCATTCGCAAGGACAGTATTACAAGACTCGCACCAATTTTGTGCCGCTTTTTTGCGATAGACAAGGCCTTTTTTGAGCCAATGCAAGAAAAAGAGCTGCTCCCACCGATAATATTCAACATCACAAGTCGCAAGCTCCCTGTCCCAATCATAAGCATAACCAAGGCGCTTTAGCTGAATACGCATGGACTCAATATTGGCATAAGTCCATTTTGCTGGGTGGGTATTGTTTTGAATAGCCGCATTTTCAGCAGGAAGACCAAAGGCGTCCCAACCCATAGGATGCAAAACACTAAAGCCCTGCATGAGTTTTTGGCGGGCAATCACGTCTCCAATAGAATAATTTCGCACATGACCCATGTGAATGTTCCCAGAAGGATAAGGAAACATTTCAAGGACATAATACTTTGGCTTTTCGCTGTCTTTTACTGCAGCAAAGCTTTTTTTGTTTTCCCAAAGCTCTTGCCAAGCAAGTTCAATTCTTTCGTGATCATATTGCTGAATATGTGGACGGTTTTGGCTCATAATCTTTCCTACAAAATCATTTTTTATATATGTGTACTTTTAGAATCTCTATTCTTATAGTGTTGCATGATAGCGTCAAGCAAACCATTTACAAAATTCGTCGATTTTTCATCGCCAAAGGCCTTTGTCAACTGCAAAGCCTCATTAATAACAACCCTTGGCGGCACATCTTCTTCATATTGTAGCTCATACATCGAAAGACGCAAGATAATAAGCTCAACCTTGCCAATGCGGTCAATGCGCCAACGATGAAGATAAGATTCTATGCTTTTGTCAAGGCTTTCTTCCCTTGTCCAAACACCTTCTATCAAGGTCCAAGCATAATCTGTTTTGGCAGCCTCTGTATTGTTTTCTTGAACATTTTTTTCAAAAAAAGGATCTGCACTTTCAATTTCTTCACCCGCTACTAAAGCAGTTTTATTTTTTGGCTCTTTAGGGCTTGGCATCTCAAAAAAACGCTGCTCCAAAGCCACAATGTCCTCAACAGGTGAAAACAAAGCACTGTACAAGACCTGAAAAGCTCGTACCCTCGCATAATGGCGACTGTTTTTATATTTACTGGACATACATACTTCTTATAATTGCTGCAAAACACGAGCCGTTTCTAAAACAGCTGCCGCCGCTTCAACGCCCTTATTGCCAGCCTTCGTTCCCGCTCTTTCAATGGCCTGTTCTATCGTATCGGTCGTCAACAAACCAAAACCCACTGGAACACCAAATTGCAAAGAAACCTGTGCAAGACCCTTTGTCGCCTCTGAAGCCACAAAATCAAAATGCGGCGTCGCCCCACGAATAACCGCACCAAGCGCAATTATCCCGTCAACCCCGCCCTTCTCTGCTATTTTTTGGCAAGCAAGAGGCATTTCAAAAGCCCCAGGAATGCGCACAACACAAATATCTTTTTTCTCCGCTCCATGACGGCAAAGATAATCAATAGCACCAGAAACTAAACGCTCAACAATAAAATCGTTAAAACGTGTTGCCAAAATAGCAAAACGCAAACCCTGCGCCTGCATCTGACCTTCAAAAACTTTTATATCTTGCATACTTACCTCGTGCATTTTGTCGTAGGCACATGAAGCATATGCCCTAACTTTTCTTGTTTTGTCAATAAATAACGATGGTTTTCATGTTCTGGACACATCTCAAGAGCCTCTCTTTCCACAACAGAAAGACCATAACCCTCAAGACCAATAATCTTGCGCGGATTGTTTGTCAACAAACGAATGTGCTTGACCCCAAGCTCCACAAGCATCTGCGCACCCACTCCATAATCACGCAAATCGGGCAAAAAGCCAAGCTCTTCATTGGCCTGAACCGTATCAAGACCCTGATCCTGCAAAGCATAAGCCTTCACCTTATTGGCAAGGCCAATTCCCCTGCCCTCTTGGCGCATATACAAAAGCACCCCACGCCCTTCCTTAGCAATCTGCCCCAAGGCCGCATTCAACTGCCCGCCACAATCACAACGCAATGAACCCAAAGCGTCGCCCGTCAAGCACTCACTATGCACACGAACAAGCGTAGGACTGTCTTTACTCGTCTCACCAATATCGCCCATAACAAGGGCCAAATGCGCCTCGTCAGATAACGTTGACAAATCCGTTTCATAAGCAATAAGCTGAAATTCGCCATGCCGTGTCGGTAAAGCAGAAGCCGCAACCCTCTTCACAGAAAGCTCACCACGCCCCATACGGTATTTAATAATATCACGAACGGTCGCAATCTTCAAATTATGCTTCTTAGCAAAAATCTCTAAATCTGGCATTCTCGCCATCTCGCCATCGTCACGCATAATCTCACAAATAACCGCCGCCTGCTTCAAACCCGCAAGCATCGCCAAATCAACGCCGCCCTCTGTCTGCCCAGCCCTCGTTAAAACACCCCCAACCTGCGCTCGCAATGGAAAGGTATGACCGGGAATAACAATGTCGTCAGGACGCACATCATCAGCAATAGCCGTTAAAACCGTATGAGAACGATCGCTCGCAGAAATACCCGTTGTAACACCCGTTCTCGCCTCTATAGACATCGTAAAATTCGTGCCAAATTTTGACCCATTTCTCGGCGTCATTAAAGGCAAATCCAAAGCGTCAACCAAAGCAGGCGCCATCGCCAAACAAATAAGTCCTCTCGCATGAGTGGCCATAAAATTGATATATTCAGGACTAGAAAATTCCGCAGCAAATACCAAATCGCCCTCGTTCTCCCTGTCCTCATCGTCAACCAAAATGATCATCTTGCCAGCACGGATATCCGCAATGGCCTCTTCAACACTACAAATTCCCATCATCTTTCCTTATATTTACAAAGCACTTCACAATATTTGCAAAGCACTTTACTTAAAGCTTCACTTTAAGAAACAACTAAACAGCTAAAATATCACAAAAAACCGTTTTCTTTTAAAAAGTCCATACTCAAGGCAGGTGAAGCCCCGTCACCCTTTGTATGCAAATTTCCCCCGCCTTGCAAGTATCTTAAGACATATTTTCCAAAAATATCCGTCTCAATATTCACCTTCGTGCCAACTCGCCAAGTATCTATTGTCGTCACCTTCACCGTATGCGGAATACAATTCACACTAAAAAAATCCGCACCCACAGAATTCACCGTCAAACTGATACCGTCCAAAGCCACAGAACCCTTCTCAACCACCTGAAAAGCATACTCACTAGGCAATGAAACACCTATGCACACCGAACGACCGTCATCTACAATAGAACGAACCTCGCCCAAAACATCAACATGACCCGTCACCATATGACCGCCCAAACGATCACAAAGACGCAAAGCACGCTCAATATTCACAAAATTACCCAAAGACAAAGTTCCTAAACTCGTACAAGACAAAGTCTCCGCAGAAACAAAAGCAGAAAACCAATCCGCACCAAATGAATCCACAGTCAAACACACACCATTAACCGCTATAGACTCGCCCATCTCCAAATCAGAAATAGACACAGCAAAACGAAATGACAACTGAACATCAACGCCATACACACGCTTACGAAACAAAGACGCCCTGTCCAATACCAAACCAGTAAACATAGTAAGCCTTTTTATTTTTTTTTGGGGGAAATGATTTCCCCCAAACCCCCTCAATTGCGGCTTATATTGCGTTTTTCCCCGCTCCCTTCGGGAGCATGAAAAAACGCAACATAAGCCGCCATAGAGAGAAGTTTAGAAGATTCCCAAAAATATTTTGACACTATACACCCTTTTTAAGGCAAAGTAAAATACAGATTGAGTGAGGGAATTTTCGCTTAATTTAGCTTGCACTGCTCCGAAGGAGCTTGTTGCAGACAAAAGCAGAAATGCTAAAAGGCATGGACTCCACGCCGACTATCCGTACAGCTCATTCTTCGCCTACGGCTATTACGGCTCTGAGTGACATACGATACAGCAAAGGTCAGCGAAAAAAGCCTAAGCTTTGTATTCTAAGCAAAGCGAGCAGGCCGTAGCCTGCGTTAGTCTTCGACCTACAGTCAATCAAAGCAAGACTTTCACCAATTCAATTAACCTTACTATATATACTTATTGGGGTTTCCAAAGGGACTCAGTCCCTTTGGCCGCCGGAGGCA
>CAYJIB010000009.1:32638-36456 GCA_964370125.1 uncultured Desulfovibrionaceae bacterium | reverse complement strand
ACTAAAACCATATGCTCCCATCGTATCCCACCCCACGCAATGTCGTAGAGGCCAGGCTCAATAGTCACAATCATACCAGGTTCTAAAGCCTTCTCACAAGAAGGCCCAAGGCTTATCCCCTCATGCGTATCAAGGCCGATCCCATGCCCAAGGCCGTGCGTAAAACGTTCCGCAAGGCCCTTTGCCGCAAAAACATCTCTGGCAATATGATACAATTCCCTGCCAAGCACACCCGGACGCACAGCCGCAATAGCCAGCCTCTGCGCCTCTTGCACCAAGGCCAAAGTCTCAACAAAACGTGCCTCTGGCGTATCGCCAAACCAAAAAGTGCGTGTCTGATCCGAACAATACTCATCAACACGACAGCCCACATCAACAAGGACATGACAATTTTTTGTGAGCAAAGTCGTCGAAGAGGGGATCGCGTGCGGCATGGCGGCATTATTGTTGATGGCCACAATACTCGGGAAGGCGAGCTCTGAAGCGCCATTTGTCCTGAAAAAAGTCTCAATCGTCCAAGCGATCTCTTCTTCTGATTGGCCTTCTTTGAAGGTGGTGGGCAAATAGCGCATAAGCTCGTGATTGAGCTGACAGGCCTTGCGCATGGCGGCGATTTCGTCTGCGTCCTTGATTGAACGACAATCAGAAAGCACATTGTCAGCAGGGAAGAGTGTGAGTTTTTCGCTAAGTTTAAGATAAAAGCCCGCCTTCATGCTTAATGCTTCAAAGCCGATTTTTCCTTGATTAGGATTGTGTTTTTCAATGAGTGTTGCGATGTCTTCTGCGGCATTGCGACCATAAATAAAGATACGCTCATGCGGCCAAAGCGCTTTTGCGGCGTCGAGGAAGCGAGGATCGGTGCATAGCCAATGCTTGCCATCAGCCATAAGGACAATCAAACCACAGCTTTCATTGTCTTGTGGATTGTGCAGTTCAAAAGCAGAAACATAAAAACGGTTGGCAGGGTGGGTAATGATGAGAGCAGAGAGGCCTTCTCTTTCCATGGCCTCACGCACTTTTTCTTGTCGCCTTTGTGTGGCTTGTAGATTCATGATGTTTCCTTGTAGTTTTTTGAAAAAATAATCGAATATATTTTTTCATACAAGGCGATTTTGGTCAAGCCTTCTTATCAAAGCTCTTGCAAAGGTCCTTGTGAAGGCTCGTGCGAAGCCCCTTGCGATGGAAGACTTTTGATACTGACACCGTCTAAGGCGTCAAAAATTGCCGCCAAGATACTGTTTGAGAGCAAAAAACCCTGACGGGTGAGCCGCATATAACCGTGCTGAATACGGATAAAGCCGTGATGATGCATGGCCTCAACAAGTCGAGAATGCGCCCTTACAAAGGAATGACCTGTAAATTCTTGATAGGCCTTTAATCGAAAACCACGGCTGGTGCGCAGGCGAAGCATCATGTATTCAAGAAGTTTCTCTTTTGGGCTAAGTTCTGCTGCTTCTGGAGCTATTTTGCTGGTAACAAGTCGCCCCCAATCGCCAAAATCAAGGGGATTTGTCCAGCGCCTACCTGCAACGGTTGAGGTAGCAGAAGGCCCAAAGCCAAGATAATCTTCGCCGTCCCAATAGCCCAGATTGTGCTTACATTGCAGACCCATTTTTGAAAAATTGGAAATTTCATATTGCATGAGGCTCGCGTCTTCTAAAATTTCTGCGCCCTGCAAATACATATAGGACTGTATCTTTTCTTCAGGCAATACATACTGCCCAGCCTCAACATCGTTGGCAAGACTTGTGCCTGGCTCAAGGCTTAGGCCATACATCGAGATATGATCGGGGGCCATAAAGGCGATTTCTTTAAGATTTGCGCGCCAGTCTTGGATTTTTTGCGTGGGCAAACCCCACATAAGATCAAGATTGATATTGTTGCAATAAGCCTGACGCAAGGCACGATAAGCCCTTTTGGCGTCGATAACCTTGTGACAACGCCCTAAAATAGAAAGGACATTGTCGTCTAAAGATTGCACACCAAGCGAGACTCTGTTGATGCCTGTCGCCAAAAATTCACGGGCTATTTGTACATTGCTTAAAGATTCTGGATTGGCCTCAAGCGATATTTCTGCATTTGGGAGAACCTTAAAAGCCTTGTGCAAGCGGTCAAGGACAATGCCAATGCTCTTTGGCGGCAAGAGGCTTGGGGTGCCGCCTCCAAAGAAGACGGTGCTGACCTCTCTTTGCCCTAAGCGATCAGACCAAAGAGCGATTTCCATAAGCAAAGCATCAAGATAGCCACGCAAATACAGAGCCCTATTGCCTTCTTCCTCTTTGTTGTGGACAAAGGGCTTTGAATAAAAAGCGCAATAATTACATTTACTTGTGCAAAAAGGGACATGAATATATACTAACATAGGGCTTTGTTATAATAGAAATCAGCCATGATTTTCTAAAAGGGCTGGGTGAATGCGCCTTGAAAGAAAAAAGCCAACAAGCAAGACGACGGTAAAGAGGACAATTGTCCAGTTCCAGCCAAAACGGCTAAGGACAAGGGGCGGAAAATACGAGCCAAAAGCCCCGCCAGCATAGTAAACTGAAAGATAAAGACCGTTCACCATGCTTTGATGGTGGGTCACCAAGCGATTAATAACGCCAGGATTTATCGAATGTTCTAAGAATTGCCCTGCGCAAATAATCCACATCACAAGGAACATAGCGATGATATGCGGTACAAGCAAGGTCGGCAAGGCGCAAAAGGCAATGAAAAAACCCGCGCGCAAGGCACGAATTTCGCCACCAAACAAATTGATGACTCTCTTTGAGCAAAAGGCGATAAGAACACCGACGATATAGCCAAAATACATAAGACCCACGCCAAATTCCGTCATGCTTGGATCAAGGCTTTTAATACGAAAGGGGAGGCAGTTGGCAATGCCCATAAAGACAAAATAGGTGCACCATTCCATAGCCAGCAAGGTGGCAATCCCCGGGCTTTTGCAAATTGACGAAAGGGCTTTGAACTCAAAGCGCTGTTGTTTGTTGCTGTCCTTGCTAAGAAGGGGCAGGCAAAAAAGAGCGGGCAACATACCTAGGGCGATTGTGGCAAGCGAAATACGCCAAGAAAAAGTCGTGGAAAGAAAGCCAGAAAGAATGCGAAAAAACATACCCCCACTGATGGTGACACCAATATAGATGGCCATAGCTCTTTGGAGCTGATCGCCTCTGTAATGTGTGGAAATAGCTGTCATAAGGGCTGTAAGAAGTGCTGGAAAAACAAGGCTTTGCACAGTGCGCAAAACAAGAAAGGCCGAATATGAAGAAATAAATAAAATGGGAAGACTTGTTGCTGAAAGCAAGATAACACAAGCAGCTATGGTGGTTCTTTGTGAGATATTTGACAGCAAGAGGCCATAAAAGAGAGGGCAAAGACCAAGGCCAAGCATGGCCATGCTGATGAGCAAGGAAGCCTTGCTGGCTGTAATGTTAAAGTCGCTAGCAATGACCGCAAGCAAGGGCTGCGGACTATACATGTTGCCTATGCAAAAAAAGCCAAGATACAAGAGACCAATAAAAAGCCATTTGTCATTTGCCGTATTTCTTTCGCCATCACCGCTTGTCTGTGCAGTCGCCATAGAGGCTAGTTGTGATGACGGGGGCTCAGTTTGTTTTTCTTGCGTGTCGATGATGCACCTCGAAAAGTTTATTTTTTGGGAGCTTCTGTTTTTGATGTTTCAGGCTTAGCGGCTTCTGGCTTGGAAGCTTCAGGCTTAGCGGCTTCTGGAGCTTTTTGGCCTTCAGTTGGTTTTACTGGTGCTGGTGTTTCGGCTTTTGGCGCTTCAGACTTAGGTGCTTCGGCTTTTGGTGCTTCAG
>CAYJIB010000009.1:26582-32538 GCA_964370125.1 uncultured Desulfovibrionaceae bacterium | reverse complement strand
GGTGTTTCGGCTTTTGGCGCTTCAGACTTAGGTGCTTCGGCTTTTGGTGCTTCAGGCTTTGGGGCAGGCTTTGCGACTTGATCACCAACAAGTAAAGCGGGGTTTAGCGCAAGAAAGGCCAAGCGCATTTGCGCTGAATTGCCATAAGACTCTGTAAAGCTTGTATGGCTTGCAAAAAAAGGAAGGTGCCCTAAGAAAACAACAAGCAAAATAGGGATAAGGCTTCTGTGCGCTTTTTGGCCTAGAGTCTGCGGCTTTGAGGGAATGTGATTCCACATAAGTAGGGCAAAGCACCACAAAAAGCTAAAAAATACAATAAATTGCACAAGCAAAGCCCAGATAGGCTGTGACCAAGCGGCGGCAAAAAGGCTTGATTGCGAAGAAAGATTGGCAAGAACATCAAAAACAGCGCCGTCTTTAAGGCCTTTACCCAGAACAATAGCGGCTTGAAAGCTCACAGCATAAGCAGAAACAACAAGGGCAAAAATATAAGCATAAATGACCAAAACACCGTGCCACAAGCGGTCAAAGGTGTTTTCAAGCGGGGCAATCAAGAGGCACAAGCCTAAGGGTATAGAACACAAAACAGCAAGCTTCATATCGGCCTGCATACCAGTAAAGAAAGCGTGAAGGATGCTTAAAAATCCGTTGCCTGCAGCGCCGGGATCGACAAAATGCATGATAAAAAGACGAGCGGCAACAAAGGCAAGGAAAAGATAGATAAGCATACGAAAATAAGCAGAAAGAAAAGCTGTGCGGTTCATGTTGTGCCTCGGTATGGAATAAATAGTTGTTTTACTATAATGACAATTCTGCCCTTATGTCAAGTACAGCATTTTACTGCTTTAGTCGGTTTTTTGCTGATTGTATACAAGGTTCATTGCTTTCGGCAAATGACAAATTATGTTCTTTTCCCCAGCCAAAAATCCAAGGTATCATAGAGGATTGTTGGGGAAATAGGCTTGGTAATGTGCTCATTCATGCCGTGCTTTAAGCTTTTTTCTTTATCGCCCGTCATGGCATGCGCAGACATAGCAATAATGGGGAGGTCTTTGTATTTTTCTTGTTCGCGTATTTTTACTGTGGCTGTTAGGCCGTCCATGATGGGCATTTGTATGTCCATAAGCACAAGGTCAAAATGCTTTTGTTCAAGCAAGTCTAAAGCTTCTTGGCCGTTATTGGCAATGTCTAGGCTATAACCAACGCTGAGCAAGAGCTTCTCGGCGATTATTTGGTTGATCTCATTGTCTTCTACAAGCAAAAGATGGGCATTGTGAACGATAGGTCTGTCTATAGACTCGTTGAAATCGAGGCCAAGATCGGGCGATATTTGTTGTTCTGCAAGCTTGAAAATGGCGGTAAAAATAAAGCTTGAGCCTTGCCCCAAGGTGCTTTCTGCCCAAATTTCACCTTGCATCATTTCTACTATGCGCTTCGAAATCACAAGGCCAAGGCCGGTTCCGCCATATTTTCGGGTGACAGAAGTATCGGCTTGAGAAAAGGCTGAAAAAAGATTGCTGATTTGATCTTGTGATAGGCCAATGCCTGTATCTTCAATAATAAATTTGCAATGCACTTCTTGATTTTCATTTTCATGGGCTTCAATAGTTAAACAAACACAGCCTTCATGGGTAAATTTAGCAGCATTTCCTATAAGGTTTAAGAGGACTTGCTTGAGGCGCAAAGGATCGCCGAGTAGAGTTTTTGTGGAAAGTTCCCCTTCATTCAAGGTGAAGCTAAGATTTTTTTCTTGTATTTGAGGCATGAAGAGGCTTTGTAGTTCTGAACAAATGTCGTGCAGGCTAAAAGGCGTTTCTTCAATTTCAAGCTTGCCAGCCTCGATTTTAGAAAAGTCCAAAATATCGTTGATGATACGCAAAAGATTGTTTGTAGAAAGTGTTGCTTTTGCAACATAATCTTTTTGTGTATCTTCAAGTGTGGTTAAAGACAAAAGGTGCAAAAGACCGAGAATGCCGTTCATAGGGGTGCGGATTTCATGGCTCATATTGGCCAAAAATTCACTTTTCACCCTTGAGCTTTGTTCGGCGGCTAAGGTGGCAGAATGCGCTTTTTCGAGAGCGGCATTGATTTCTCTTAAATCTTGCACATAAGAAACAATAATGCTTTCACCATTGATCGTTGTACTTTTTAGGGTAACATCACAAGGCATGGATTCGCCATGTACGTTTTTTGCTAGAGTTTGAATGCGGAAATAACCGTCTTGTATGGCTTTTGTAAGCGCGTCACGCACCATGTCTTCTGAGCGTCTGCCGTCTGGCTGAAATTCTGGGAACAATGTTTGAAAATTGTCTAAAAATTCTTGTTTGTTGTTAAAACCAAATTTTTTCCAGCCAGCCTCATTACAATCAAGAAGTGCACCGTCTTTATTAAAGGTATTGATTGTTAGAGGGGAGGCGTCTAAGAGAGTTTTTGCATATTCATCTGCTTGGCGCAATTTATCAAGATTTCTTTGGTGTTCTCTTAAATCAAGCACATAAGCAACAACAATGGGCTGCCCGCCTTGCTCGCTTCGTGCGAAGGTTACATCAGTAAGTATGGGCTCGCCATTGATGCTTTGATGTATCCATTCAAAGCGTGTATAGCCATTTTTGAAAGCGTTCTCTAAATTTTTCTTAATCAATTCAACAGATTTTCCCCCATTTGGCTGGTATTCGGGGATAAGTTTTTCAAAGAAATTCTCTATAAATTCTTGCTTGGTGCTTAGGCCAGTCATGCGTACCATCTCTAAACTGCATTCGATGAGATTGCCGTCTTTGTCCCAGGTCTTTGTGGCTAGGGGCATGGTGTCTAGCAAGAATTGTTTATGTTTTCTGTCGTCTTCAATCTTTTCTTCACGAGCAATAATCTCTCGCAAGTCATTGAGATAGCAAGCCAAAAAATTTTTACCTTCGTGTATGACTCGCACAAGAGTGACTTCTGTGGGAATAAGCTCGCCTTGCAAGTTTTGGTGTGTCCAATCAAATGTACAGCGACCTTCTTTAAGGGCTTTTTGTATGTTTGCGTATCCAGCCTCAGCGGACCTTCTGCCATCAGGCTGAAATTCTGGTGAAAAATCACGGTAGCGCAGCCTATATTCGTCCACATTTTTAAGATTAAAAAGCGCGACATAGGCCTGATTACAATACACGGCATTGAGATTTTCGTCCCAATAGCTAAAACATACCGGCATGGAATCCATAAACTCTGTGGCAAGAAGAAGGGGAAGGTCTTTGTATAATTTCATGAGCGTTTCCTCATAGCTCGCCCTTACAACTCATCGGGCAGTTCACGCAATTCTTTTTGCGAAAAGACCGGGCCGCACAAGCAAACATATTTCCCACCAAGATTGCAACGCCCACAAATCCCGATGCCGCATTTCATACGTCGCTCAAGGGTGGTTATCATATTTTCATCAGAAAAACCCATTTCTGTCAGGGCCTGCAAAGTAAATTTGATCATAATCGGCGGCCCGCAAAGCACAGCCACTGTGCCTTCAACTTCAATAGGCAATTCTTTAAGCACATGCGGGATAAGGCCAACACGGTGAGGCCAATTTTCGCAAGGGCTGTCGATGGTCAGGGTGCAATCAAGCTTCTCATGGGCAAGCCAATCTGGAAGCTCGGCTTGATAGGCCATGTCTCTTGGCGATCTTGCACCATAAAGCAAGGAAATTTTGCCATAATCCTCTGCTCTTTCAAGGACATGCAACATAATAGTACGAATAGGCGCCATGCCGATACCGCCGCCAATAAAGAGGACATTTTTTCCCTTCCACTCTTCATAAGGAAAGGAATTGCCAAGGGGGGCTCGCACACCGATCTTGTCGCCAATAGAAAGCTTGTGAATGGCACTTGTCACTTCGCCGGCCTTCATCACAGAAAATTGTAAATAATCCTTACAACTTGGTGGAGAATTGATGACAAAGGTCGACTCGCCCACACCAAAGACAGACAATTGCCCGACTTGCCCTGGCTTGTAGCTAAAATCCTTCATAAAGGCTTCATCATCAAAGCGCACTCGAAGGCTTTTTATGGCAGGGCTTTCGCTAATAACTTCTGTAACGGTGGCCATTTGTGGCACATAGGGATTTTCAGGGCGCATGTTTTCTCTCTTTGGCAGTTTTAATCGTCTTTAATGGCTTTTAGCAAAACTTCACAAATATCAAAGGCCACAGGGCATTGCCTGATGCAACGTCCACAACCTGTACAGCCCCAAAGGCCTTCTCGAAGACCTCTGCTGTTTTCAGGAATGTACCAATATTTGTGAGAAATCCTGTTGCGCATACGCATGGCCTTTGTCGGGCGTGGATTGTGCGCGCTTGCCTCACGGGTGAAGACCGCAGACATACAAGAATCCCACGAGCGCACACGCCGCCCTTCTAGGGTGTCGCCTTCATCAGTAATATTAAAACACTGACAAGTCGGGCACATATGTGTGCAAGCTCCGCAAGAAAGGCATTTGGCTGTTTGCTCTGTCCAAAAATCAATGTCGGTAAAGCGATCTTTGAGTCTTTGTGGGGCTATTGAAAGGTCAACAGCTTCGCCCATTTGCTCAAGGCCATAAGCCCTTGTCTTTTGGACGGTCTCAAGATGCTCTTTGGCGTCTTCAAAAGGCGCATTTTCAAGAAGTTTTGCCCCTTTTTCCGTTATAGCCTCAAGCACAAAACCCGCACCGATTTGTGTCATAAGAATGTCAGAGCCTTCTTTTGCCGCTGGCCCGTCTTTTGACAAGAAATGACAAAAGCAAGTCGGGCAAGGTATATTGCAAGTAAGCGTTATAATTGTTAAAGCTTCACGGCGTGCAGCATAATAAGGGTCTTTGAACTGTCCTTCAAGATAGATAGCGTCAAGCTCGGCTATGCCTCTGGCGTCACAAGGGCGAGCAGCAAAGAGCAATTTCTCTTCTGCTTCTTTTGCCACCGTCAATGCAATCTGCGTAGAAGCCAAATTTTCAGGATTCTTTTTTGCACAAAAAGAAAAAAGCTCTTCAGACTGCGGTATAACAAGATGCTTTGCAGACAAAGTCGCCCTTTCAAGCAAGAGGCCTGTTTCCTTTGTTTTTTCAAGCATTTCTGGGCTCATAGCCGCATACAAGACAGAGGCCGCCACTTGTTTTGGCGCAAAGACCTGCTTGTCTTTTGCCTGTGTGGCAAGCCAGTCGATCAAGGCTTTTTCAGAGGCGAGATAGCATTTATTCATGACTTTGCCCCCTTGATATGGCGTTCGTGAATGTTTTTCTCTTCTGGTTCATAGCCAAGAAGGGGTGGTGTGGCCTCAAGGTCAGTCCCCGGGCTATAGCCGTCAAAGAGCTGCGCAATAATGCGCCCTGTTTGGATTTTTAATGCGCCAACAGGGATGCCCACAGGGCAGGCACGGTGGCATTCAGCACAGCCCGTACACCTTCCTGCTAAGTGCAAGGCGTGGATAAGCTGGAAGAAAAATTTCTCTGTGGCCGTATTTTCTTGGCTAAGCCAACGAGGCTCACGAGAATCTGCCACACAATAATCTTGGCAAACGCACATAGGGCAAGCATTGCGGCAAGCATTACAACGTATGCAACGCTCCATGTGTCCCCGCCAAAAAGACAAACGTTCTTCAAGAGAAAGATTGTCAAGAAAGTCCATGATGGCGGGCTTTTCAATTTGCCCACTTGGTGGCTGCGTGGGATTCCCAAAGAAATGATCGTATTCAGTCGCCGAAGGCTGCTTGCACAGGCGGCATTTCCCTTGGGCTATGTCCTTCATATCAAGATCGTGCTCTTTCCCGCCAGCCGTAATAGTGAGTTTTGAAGCTTTTCCGCTTAGGCTTTCTGCCTTTGCATTGCCGATTTTCTTAGCCACGGCCGGCACATTGATCGTGCCATTACAGCCCATCGCAAAGATGACGACGTCTTCTCTTTTGATAAGGCCTTCTTGCAAGAGCTCAACAATGCCTTTTGAATCACAACCCTTTACGAC
>CAYJIB010000009.1:0-26572 GCA_964370125.1 uncultured Desulfovibrionaceae bacterium | reverse complement strand
CTTGCCCGCAAGCTTTGGCAAATAACTGACAAGAGAATGCACATTTGTCGGCCCCCAAATAAGGGCCTCAACATCTTCTTCTTTGTACATGAAATGCGGTGTGGCGTGTAAGGCGTCAAAGCCTTCTTTCCAGCCGATAACACAATGCAGATCGGGCAAGGCTTTCTTTATGCCTTCTTTCAGTTCGGCAAGGCTTGGATGTGTGCCACAGCCAAGAGGGCGAGACAATTCGTTCATCTTGCTCGGCATAGTGTAACTTGGCTCAACATTTTCAAAGCAAGGTGCAGGTCCAAGAGCGTGAATGCGCTGGGTAAAATTGGTGACCACCTCTTGCCAGCGTTGGCCTTCTGAGGCAGAAACCCAAGTATAATCAAAACGTTCTGGATCAATGCCTAAAATGGGCAAGAAATGCTTTAAGACTTCAAGCCTGCGTCTGGCATAATAATTGCCCGCCGAATAATGGCAATCACGAGGGTGACAACCAGAAACCAAGACACCGTCAGCGCCATTTAATAAGGCTCGTAAAGGGAAAAGAGGATTGACACGGCCAGAACAAGGCACACGAATAATGCGCAAATCTGTTGGCTGTCCAAAGCGGGAAACACCGGCTGTGTCCGCCCCTCCATAAGAACACCAATTACAGAGAAAGCCGACTATACGGCGTTCATTTGTGTTTATCGCCGACATAAAGCGTTGACCTCCGCAAGGATTTGATTGTCTGTTGAATGCGCAAGTTGAATGGCCCCTTGTGGACAGGTGGCCACACAGACACCACAACCCTGACACACAGCCCCAATCACTTCGGCCTTTGCTTCGCCACGGAAAATGACTTCTTGAATGGCTTGGAAAGGACAGACCTTAATACATTTTCCACAACCAACACAATGGCTTGTACGTACAGAGGCAATGGCGGGATCGCTTTCAAGTTGTGGTCTTGAAAGAAGCACAATAGCCTTTGCGGCGGCTGCTGAGCCTTGCGCAACAGAGGCAGGAATGTCTTTTGGCCCTTGGCAAGCTCCCGCAAGGAAGACGCCGGCCGTATTTGTTTCAACAGGTCGCAATTTGGGGTGCGATTCTAAGAAAAAACCCGCATTGTCATAAGAGATGTGCAGGGTTTCTGCCATGCCCCCTGCGCCCTTTGTCCCTTCGATACCGACAGCAAGGACAACAAGATCGGCCGCAATTTCAACCGGGCTTCCCATAAGCGTATCTGTGCCACGCACATTGATTGTGCCGTCAGGATTTGGCTGCAAGGCCGAAACACGGCCACGCACATAATGGACGCCATAGTGCTCTACTGTACGCCTTGTAAACTCGTCATAGAGTTTTCCAGGTGCGCGTATGTCCATATAAAAGACAAAGGCTTCTGCATCGGGGATATGTTCTTTTGTGAGTACGGCTTGTTTTGCGGTGTACATACAGCAAAAGGCCGAACAAGCGGGCTTGCCTTTTGATGGATCACGAGAACCCACGCATTGAATAAAGACCACTTTCTTTGGTTCTTCACCATTTGATGGGCGCACAATATGCCCGCCGCTTGGGCCAGAGGCCGACATCATGCGTTCATATTGTAAGGACGTAACAACGTCTGGATAGCTTCCGCCGCCGTATTCTGGATAGAGGCTTTCCCAGTCCACAAGGTCATAACCTGTTGCCGCAATAATTGCCCCCACTTCTTGTGTGATAACAGTCTCTTCCATCTCAAAGCGAATGGCCTTTGTTGGGCAAATTTTTTCACAGACCCCGCATTTGCCTGTTTGAAGCTTGCGGCAATGATTTGCGTCGATGATGGCTTTTTTGGGAATGGCCTGTGGGAAGGCAATGGTGATGGCTGTTGTATTGCCGACTTTTTCATTAAACATATCAGGGCATTTCTTTGCTGGGCATTTTTCTGTGCAAAGGCCGCAACCTGTACAAGTAGGCCAATCAACATAAGTCGGCCGTGTTTTGATTGTTACGGTAAAATTGCCCACATAACCAGCAACCTTTGTCACTTCAGAGGCCGCAAGCAGGGTGATATTTGGGTGCTGGGCGACGTCAACCATCTTTGGGCCAAGGATACAGCTTGAGCAGTCAACCGTTGGGAAGGTCTTGTCAAGGCGGGCCATTTTTCCGCCTATTGTCACGTCGCGCTCAACGAGGGTGACCTTTATGCCCGCATCGGCCACATCGAGTGCGGCCTGAATGCCAGCAACACCGCCGCCAATAACAAGGACATGCTTTGTGCTGTCAAAGAAGCTTGAAAACAAAGGCACATTTTGACGAAGCTTGGCAACGGCCATGCGCACAAGTTCTGCTGATTTATAGGTATTGGCCTCTTTGTCCTTGCTGATCCATGAGACATGCTCACGGATATTGGCCATTTCAAACATATATTTATTGAGGCCAGCACGTTCTAAAGTGCGTCTAAAAGTCGGCTCGTGCATCCTTGGTGTACAAGAGGCCACAACAACGCCGTCAAGCTTGTGTTCTTGGATGGCTGTGATAATGGCGTCTTGCCCAGGCTCTGAACAGGCATACATATTGTCGGTAGAATACACAACATCAGGAAACTGCTTGGCCATTTCGGCAACAGCTTTTACATCAACCGTAGCGGCAATATTTGACCCGCAATGACAAATAAAGACCCCTATTTTCATGCTTTTGCCTCCTCTGCTTCTTTAAGCGAGGCTTCTTTTGCACCTTCTTCAATTTTTTTGAGCAAGGCTTTTGGGCTGACGACAAGTTTGTCAAAGCCAAGACTGTCTATAGGCAAGTCAAGGCAAAGGCCAAGAAGCTGAGTAAAATAGACAATGGGCATATTGAAGCTGCGCTTCACAGCCTTTGCCGCCTGCTTTTGGCGTAAATCAAGATTCATGTGACAAAGGGGGCAAGCGACCACTATGACATCGGCTTTGACATCATGGGCATAGGCCAAGAGCTTGCCAGAAAGACGAGCAGTAATGTCTTTTCTTGGGATACCCATAGCCGCTCCGCAACATTCGGTCTTTAGCGGAAAGGGCAGAACTTCTCCGCCTAAAGTGCTAAGAAGATCGTCCATCGCCATTGGCTGCTCGGGATTGTCAAATTGCATGATTTCAGCAGGACGGCTCATCAGGCAGCCATAATAAGGAATGATCTTTATGCCCCCAAGACTTTTTTTGATACGCTTTTTGATGCTTTCAAGGCCAAATTCTTCAACAAGGACTTGCAAGGTCGAGCAGGCATTGGGCAGGCCTTCTGGCTTTGCATGCAGTTCTTGCCCTTTTGGCAGATCATTTTGTGGGGCCTTGCAGGGTTCTTCTAAAAGTTCATTGACTCTTCCTCGAAATTCTTCATTTTGCAAGCGGTGATGCGTTGTGCGCAAATTGGCAAGGCAGCTTGGGCAAGAGGTGGTGATAGCGCTTTTCTTTGTGCTTCTTGCTTGCTCGAGATTTCTTGCGCAAAGGGCGGCAGAAAGCAGGTGGCTTGTGGCGTGTGCGGGGGTTGAACCGCAACAAGACCAGTCAGGAATGTCAACGAGCTGAATATTTAAGGCTTTAAAGACCGCACGAGTGGACTTTTCATATTCTATCGAAGTCCCAAGGCCTGAGCAGCCAGGATAATAGGCATAACTTGTCACTTAGTCCTTCCTTTGTAATTCATTGAAGCGGCTAAAGATTTTTGCCACGTGTTCTTTTCCTGCAATGGGGTGCGGGAGCGGCGCCAATTTGTTTTTTGGGAGGATTTTTGGCACAAGGTCCATATCGGTAAAGAACTTCCCTGTGCGCAACATATAGAGTGCCATAACACCCAGTTCATAGGTGCGGCCTGTATAGCGAACAGTTGAGAGAAAGGATTGCCAAAAGGCTGAAATACCATAGCATTTTTTGCCTTCTTTGGCGGCCATGTGGCGCAAGACGTCCATGACACAGGCGACATCGATATTGTTTGGACAGCGCAAAGTACAGGTGGAGCAAGAGACACAAAGCCACAAAGAGGCGCAAGAAAGGGCCATTTCTTTTTGGCCGGCTTGCAGGGCTCGCATGACTTGATTGACTTGCATGTCATAAGCAGGGCCACAAGGACAGCCCGCTGTGCAATTGCCGCATTGATAGCAATTAGAAATTTTTTGTCCGCTTTCTTTTTCTACGGCTGCAATAAAGGCTTTATCGTAGCCAGAATCTAAATGTATGGTGGTATTGGTGCTTTTTTGCACAGATTTTCCTCCCTAATTATGGGCAACTAAAAATCAGCCCAGCTTTTAATGGGCTAAACAATCTCTTTTCCTTCAAGCCAGTGTTTGACAACACGGCCTTTGACTTTTTGATTAAGCCAAGGCGTATTGTGGCTTTTTGAATGCAAATTTTCTGGGCAGACTTCCCATTCGATGCTTGGATCAAAGAGGAAGAAATCTGCTGAATCGCCTTTTTCAAAGCGATTAACTGGAAGATTAAATAAAGCCGCAGGTTTATGACTCCACAAGCGTATCAAATCTTCTTCAGAAAGCACAGCCTCTCGAACAAGTTCATAGGTCACAGACAAGGCAAGGTCAAGCCCAGTAAAACCATTTGGGGCATCATCAAAAGCCACGTCTTTTTCGTGTGCGGCATGTGGGGCATGGTCTGTTGCCAAGATGTCGATAATGCCGCTTTTTACGGCTTCTCTTAGGGCTTGTTTGTCTTCTTCTGTGCGAAGAGGGGGGTTGACCTTGGCAAGCAGATTGTAATTATTGACTTCATGTTCTGTGAGGGCAAGATAATGCGGGCATGTTTCTGCGCTGACTTTTACCCCACGAGACTTAGCAAAGGCTATGGCGTCTACCGTGCGTTTTGCCGAGACATGCGCAATATGTACTGGAATATTTAGGCATTCAGACAACCACATATCACGGCTAGCCTGAATGGTTTCGGCGACATCAAGCTGGCCTTTAATGCCGAGCAGACCGCTCATATAACCTTCGTGCATATGGCTGCCTTTGGCGAGACTTGGGTCTTCGCAATGGTCAATAATGACAAGACCTAAATCGTCGGCATATTCCATCGCACGTCGAAAAATTTCGGCACTTGCCACTGGCAGGCCGTCATTTGAAAAAGCCACACAGCCCGCTTGTGCAAGGTCGGCCATGGGGGCAAGTTCTTTGCCACAAAGGCCCTTTGTCAAGGCGCCGATGGGATAGACTTTTGGCCCGTGCGGATAGGCAAGGCGGGCTTTTTCGAGAATGGCACGGGTGACGGCCGGGTCGTCATTTATGGGATTGGTATTGGCCATACAAAGCACAGCGCCAAAGCCACCATGAGCAGCGGCGGCAAGGCCAGAGGCGATGTCTTCTTTCCACACATAGCCGGGGTCACGAAGGTGTGTGTGACAATCAATAAAGCTTGGGAAAAGCACAAGGCCCTTAGCGTCAATGCAATCAAAGCCTTCTTTTTTGGCTTTTTCGTGCAAATTTGGGCCAAAATCGGCAATGATCCCCTTGCCCTCTTGTTCTTCGATAAGAATGTCTACAAGCGAGCCAAGATAGAGCGCATTATACAGGCAAAAAGCGGACATTACTTTCCTCCCTCTTGCGTATTATTGTCTAAAAGAAGGCTTTTATCGCCAACAAGCAAATAGAGAATGGCCATGCGAATAGCCACACCTGAAGCGACTTGATCAAGGATACGAGAATTTTTGGAGTCTGCAAGATTGGCGGTCACATCAACGCCGCGCATGATGGGCCCTGGGTGCAAGACATGTACGTCAGGGCTAGCTTCTTGCAAGTGCTTGTGATCTAAGCAAAATCTTTGGGAATATTCATCAAGGTGGGGGATAAGCCCTGCGGCCATTCTTTCAAGCTGCAGTCGAAGGCAGATGACAGCATCGCTTTCTTTTGTGGCTTTGTAAAGGTCTTTATAGACCTCAACAGGCCAATGCTCTATGCCCGCGGGCAAGAGGGTCTTTGGGGCGCAAACACGCAAATTGACACCAAGGCTTGAGAGCAAGTGGATATTTGAGCGGGCCACACGGCTGTGTGCGACATCGCCGACAATGGTGACGGTCTTTCCTTTGAAATCATCGCCCCATTTTTGGTGTAAGGTAAAGTAATCGAGCAAGGCTTGTGTAGGGTGTGAATGCCAGCCGTCACCTGCATTGACAACAGAAGCCCGCACTCTTTCGGCAATAAATTTTGCCGCACCGCTCTTTGAATGGCGAAGAACAATGACATCGGGGTCCATAGCGTCTAGGGTAAGGGCTGTGTCAGAGAGGCTTTCGCCTTTTTGAATACTTGAACCTTGACTAGAAACAGAAAAAGTGTCGGCAGAGAGGCGTTTACCTGCAATGTCAAAAGAAGTCTTTGTGCGTGTGCTGTTTTCAGCAAAGAACAGGATAATGCCCTTGCCTTTAAGGTGAAGGTGTTTTTTGACAGGCTCTTGATTGTAGGCAAACATTTGTTTGGCTGTGTCGAGCAAAGTGGCCAATTCATCAGTAGAAAGATGCTCTACATCAAGCAGGTCTTTATGTGGCCAGGCGGCAGAGTGTTTTTCTGACATGAAATCTTCCTTATTGGAAATGAACAAGGCAAAGCTTGCTTGCAATGGACAAAATGAAGCCCCTCATGTACAATTTCTTCATAGTACAATATTTGTAAAAAAGAGTATAGTGTTTTTTTGGGTGGGGTTTTGGTTTAGTGGATTAAAGAGCTTTTTGGCTTTTTAGTAGGCACTGAAAAACATCCTAAGCATTTGACATTGAAGTTTTTCAATCTCTAAATGCGCTAATAAAATTGCAAGAAAAGTAAGTATAAAATACGATTTTCTGGCAATTTTATGGAATCAAAGAGACATTTTTCAGGGCCGGCTACCAACATTTTTGCGAAAGCAAAAATGTTGCGCCACGCAAAATAAGCCAGAACTTGCTTCTGGCGTCCCCGAAGAGGTATTTGGAGTGAGCGTGCCTTTCTGAAAAAAGCATGAAAATGCGTTTTCAGCTTCGACTTTTACATCGATACGAAAAAGCACGCGGCTTTTTAAAGGAAAAAAAAAAAGCCTTTCAAAAAAAATGCAAACGGCCACAATGGCGTGGGAACTGAAAAAAATAATAACCTTTTCATATTCAAAACTTTTCAGCTTCGACAAATTAGGGGGAAAGTGCTTCAGTCAAGATCCTACACCTTCTGGAAAAGTGCCAAATTGTTAGTGTCGCAGCTCAAAAAAGCACTTACTTGAGATTACAGCTGAATACGTATCCAAGCTTATCCTCTTTTTTTCTTGTACACTTCCCCCCAACTTCTTCATAGCCCTTTGATTTATTATTTTTTTTAAGAAAATGCGGTAAGCAATTCAAAGCCGAAATGTAGCGTATCTTGTTTTGCGTTTTTTTGCAAGCAAGGTATTTGGCTTGGCAAATTTCTTATACCGATGCATTGAAGAAGAGCGCCCCCTTCACTCTTTCGACAGTCAAAGATTACAAAAAGAAGATTTTACTGTAGAGATAAAGTGGGCATTCTTAGCAGAGTTTTGGCGGAAGCCTTTTCTTGGAGGTGTGCTTATGGAGCAATTCTTGGCTAATGTATTTGCAAACTTAGTTGCTGGCATTATTCTTACGCTCATTACTCATCGCCGTGGCGAGAAAAAAGAGTTCCCCGCTATCACTGATGAAGATATCAACAATAAAACGCTAGGGTTTAATCACCGCCCAAGAAAATGTCTTGTTTTTTAAGCCCATACCAAGTATTTATTAACGAAGCAGAAAACCTTGCACTTTCGGTTAGAGTGTACGGTCTTTAATAGCCTACAAGTCAATCAATAAGCTCTATGGTAAATTGTTTATTGGTAAAGACACAAAGCTCGGCAGCGATATTCATGCTTTCAAGGGCAATAGTCTTTGCGTCCAAATTTTCTGTATGACGTATAAGCGCTCTTGCTGCAGAAAGGGCATAAGCCCCGCCGCTTCCAATAGCGGCGACAGCGTCGTCTGGCTCAATAACGTCACCCGTACCCGACAAAACAAAGATATGCTCTTTGTCTGCCACAAGAAGCATGGCCTCAAGCCTGCGCAAATATTTGTCTTTTCGCCAGTCTTTGGCCATCTCGACGGCTGCACGCATTAAATTTCCACGGCTTTCTTCAAGACGAGCTTCAAAGCGTTCAAAAAGCGTAAAGGCGTCTGCTGTTGCGCCTGCAAAACCCGCAACAATCTGATCTTTATAAAGACGGCGTACCTTCTTTGCACTGTGCTTCATCACAATGCTTTGCCCCATAGTGACCTGACCGTCACCAATCAAAGCCACAGACCCCTTATGGCGCACGGCTAAAATTGTTGTTCCTCTTATGTTCATGGTCTTTTCCTGTTGTTTTTATAGTAAAAAAGGCGCTTTTCACGCCTTTCTTATTGTTGTATTTCAAAACCTGTTTATAAATAAGCAGAGCGAGAGCCGAGGGCAAGGAAAAATTTGTTTTTGCGGAGCGGAGTGTACTCTAATGGTACTCGACCGGAGCAAAAATGGATTTTGACGCTGCCATCGGCCTCGAAATGTTTATTTAGTCAATATGACTTACTGCAAGCCTGCCACTCTTAGCGTGCAACACGTGCACAGCACAGCCTAGTCAGGGGTCATAGGCACGGATAAGCCGTGCCACATTTACAGGACTTTCAATATCAGGAACAGGCACACCAATAAGCGCCTCTTCAAGCACTCCGCGCACACCCTTGTCATTTCTCGGGCCGGCGTTCCACAAAGTCCCGGGCATAATATGATAACGATCGATCACACCGCCACGCACCCTTGTATAATGCATGAGAGAGCCTCGTGGCGCCTCAACAAAGGCATAAGCCTCACAAGTCTCTGGCACTATGGGATCAGCAAAAGTGGGCGTGTCGACTTCTACTTCCTTCATCCATTGCTCAATAAAAGCAAGGACATGATAGGTTTCTTCTGCACGAGCAATATGGCGACCAAGCAAAGAAAAAGCCATGCTCTCGCCAAAATCGCGAAAGTTTTTTGCCTCTAGGCCAAAATGCTTAGCAAGCATTTCTTGGCCAACAGGCGAAAGCTCAGGATTGGTCATCCACATTCTCGCCAAAGGCCCAACTTCCATCGGACGACCGTCATAAAGAGGCGCCTTTACAAAAGAATAAGCTTCTTTTTTATTGACGTCTACTTTGTTGATGACTTGGCCTATGCCTTTTCCGCTGATGCTGTCATCAAACCAAGCGTATTTAACGTCTTCTGAAATACGGCTTGGATCAAAATCGTGAAATTCGCCATCAATGTACACACCGGGCTTTAACACATAGGCATTGCCCGCATCGTCCAAAGGAAAAACACCCACAGACATCGCAGAAACATGCCCCTGGCCAAAAGAAAAGAGGTCTTTGTATTGTGTACCAATGGTATAAATGACTGGCAAATATTTTTCCATCACAAAGGCACGGACCTTTTTGAAGTGCGCCGCGTATTTAAGCAAAGACTGCTTGGTGGGCATTTGGCTTGTTCCGCCAGCCAAAATACCGTGTACATGCGGCATGCGCCCACCAAAAAGAGCCACCATTTCATGGCAAATAGCGCGTATCTTTAAGGCCTCTAAGTATTGGTCTACACCAATAGCGTTGACCTCTGGATTAAGGCGCAAATCTGGTTGTGCATAACGAGGAACAAAGGGCGACACGTCTGGCCCTTTAATAAAATCAAGCCCCGCAAGATGATAAAAATGCAAGATATGCGATTGAATATAGTTTGCACCAAGAATCAAATTTCTTGTGATGCGTCCGTTTTTAGGAACTCGTATGCCCGCTGCTTTTTCAAGCGCAGTGCTTGAAGCCGTTGCGTGCGCTGTTGGGCACACTCCGCAAATGCGCTGCACAATCTGTGTGGCGTCACGAGGCACACGCCCATTCAAAATGCCCTCAAAGCCACGGTACATGCCGCCGCTTAACTTGGCATCAGTCACCTTGCCATCTTCGACAACCACTTCCACCTTAAGGTGGCCTTCAATGCGGCTAACGGGATCAATAGCAATGGTTACTTTCTTTTGCCCTGCTCCAGCCATAGCTGTCTCCTCATTATTGCTATATTTTAATAAAAAGAATGTATTTCAAGTGCGATAATTGTTTTAATACCTTGACCTAGTAAGGATTTTCGTAAAAGGGCGATCTGCCATCTGGAAATGCTTTGCTCGTACAGCTTACGCACGTTCCGTTGGCAACACACCAATTTGACCGATTGTTCCAAAGACGCTCAAAAGAGTCGCAAGCGCTCTTTGGTCCTTTACAACCAAGGTCATAACGACAACCCTCTTTGTCATTTAGGTTCTTGCACATTGTTCCAGACATAAAATAAGGAAGATAAGGGCAATTCATGTGGACATTGCGCCCATAAAAAGCCTTTGGTCGGGCTAAAGCGTCAAGATTTTGTGAGGCAAAAAGACCGAGTGTGCCTGTGTTTATCGCTTGAAGCGCAAGGACGAGTGTGCCCACAACCCAATCAGGATGCGGAGGACAACCGGGGATATTGATGACAGGCGTCTTGATGCCTTCTTGTTTCAAAAAAGGGATAACGCCCTTTGCACCCGTAACACTGCCCCTTGCCGCTGGAATACCACCAAAAGAGGCACAAGCCCCAAGAGCGGCAACGGCTGCTGCGCCTTCTGCTAAGTTTTTGGTGACTTCGGCCATGCTCAAATGCTTTGGCCCGTCTTCGGCAACGATGCAATATTTGCCGTCTTCTTCTGTAGGGATAGAACCCTCTACAAGCAAAATATAGCCGCCTTTGTTTTGCTGCGCCCTTTCCATCATAAAACGGTAAGCTTGCGAACCCTCTGCGGCCATAAGTGTGGGCTGAAAATCAAGACTGATGACATCAAGAAGCAACTTCGCAACGCCAGGATGCACGTTGTTAAGCACAGAAACAGAACAACCAGTACAAGCCTGCCCCTGAAGCCAAAAAACAGAAGGCCTCGCACCTCCAGCAGGATTTGCGGCTGTTGAACCCGACAAAACCTCATTCACCCAAGGGTGATACATCTGAGAAATGCCAAAACCAGCTACCGCACCCGTGCAAATTTTGACAAAATCTCTTCTTGAAAAAGCCATATACGCCTCCTCCCTATTTTACCCATTTGCCAAATAATCTCTATGGCAAATAGCAAATATTGCGTCTTAGCATTAACAGTATCTCGTAAAGGCCTTTGTGTCAAGACAATAGACAGCCTCGCCTATAGCCTAGCAATCACCTTGCCCTTATACGCCTAAAAATAATAAAGCACCGCATTGTACCAAAAATGCATAAGGGTACACAACCAAGCAGACCTGTGCCTTGTCCATAAAACACCAAAGACAAGAGCGGGGAAGAAAATAAGCACACTCATAAACAGGCTTTGGTTTACGATATGCATAGCCGCAAAAATTAGCGCAGCAGATAGGCAACCCTTGCTTATCTCAAGAGAATAAGCCCCAAGCTTTAGAGTGTAACTGCCCTTATAGCTTTGTTCTAATTGACTTTGTAAAAGGACTCGAAAAACAATTTCTTCCAAAAAAGCAGCTAAAAAAACCAAAAAAACATTGGGAATATAGCTTGGACTTGGCATAAAAAGGCCAATCAAACCAAGCAGAAAGCACAAGCCCGTAAAAGGGCTCATAAGACCTTGCCACAAAGGCATCACGCGAAGCGTCTTTGCTATCTCACTAAGCGTTTCGCGTAAAGAAGCCATGAGTATTTTTTGCTTTTCTTTCATATTTTTCGTAGCCTCCACCTTCTTCAAGGCTTATTAACGTTCAAAGTACGTATAGCCGCGAAGACCGTCCTCAAAAATCTGCAAAACCTTATAACGCTCGGCCGGCGTGATTTTTTTGCTGCGCACAGCTTGTTCGGCTAAAGTCCGCAAATCCTCTAAAATACGACGTGGATCGTATTCAACATAGGTAAGAATATCAGAAATAGAATCCCCTGGAATTTCACGGACATATTCATAAGAACCGTCTTCAGAAACTCGGATCGATACAACATTTGTATCCCCAAGAAGGTTGTGCAAATCCCCAAGGGTCTCTTGATAAGCCCCCACAAGAAAAGCTCCAAGAAAATATTCTTCATTCTCATTAAGTGGGTGTAGTTCCAAGGTATTTTTCATGCCTTGCGGGTCAATAAAGGCGTCAAGACAGCCGTCAGAATCGCAAGTTAAATCCGAAATAATACCTTGTCTCGTCGGCTGTTCGTTCAAGCGATGTATAGGCATCACGGGGAAAAGCTGGTCAATAGCCCAAGCATCGGGCAAGGATTGAAAGACCGAAAAATTGGCGTAATAAATGTCGGCAAGGGCCGCATCGATTTCTGCAAAATCTTTTGGAATGTGTTTGAGCTTGTTTTTTTCTTGCGCAATGCGACGCATAATAGCGCCAAAATATCGCTCTGCCATCGTTCTTTCTCGCAAAGTTACGCGCCCAGTAACAAAGAGCTGGCGCATTTCATCACGATAATAAATGGCGTCATTATAACATTCTTGCATTTTGCGCATAGACAAAGAATCGAGCGTTTCCTTCAAATTGCGCACAAGCTCGGGGGCGTCCTCACCAATTTCTGGCAAGGCCCCTTCGGCAATTACGCTGACATGCAAGATATTAAAAAGCAAAATAGAATAATAGGCCACAATGGCACGGCCAGATTCTGTAATGATATGCGGGTGTTCAATGCCTTGGTCGTCAAGCGTCGATATGACCGCTTCAACAACATCTTCACAATATTCATCAAGGGAATAATTTCGAGAAGAGACATAATTTGTGTGCGAACCATCATAATCAACGGCAAGACCGCCACCAAGGTCAAGATAACCCATAGGCGCGCCCTCTTGCACGAGGCCAGCATAGACACGAGAACTTTCCATCGCTGCAGAACGAATGTCACGGATATTGGGCACTTGCGAACCCAAGTGTGCGTGAAGAAGCTTGAGACAGTGAAGCTTATTGTGCTCTCTTAAGGTATCAACAACATCGATGACTTGCGATGAAGTGAGACCAAAAGCCGAATGTTCTCCGCTCGAACCCGCCCAGTGCCCACTGCCACGAGCGATCAATTTTATGCGCACGCCAAGACGAGGCTCAACACCAATGAGCGCTGCCCTTTCAAGAATGAGCTCAAGCTCGCCAGGCATTTCAAGCACAAAGAAGCAATTTACGCCAAGGCGCAAGGCAGAAAGGCCAATATCAATAAATTCTGCGTCTTTATAGCCATTGCAGATCAGACAAGCCTTTGGATCGTTGAGCTGGGCAATGGCGGCGATGAGCTCGGCCTTTGAGCCGACTTCAAGGCCGTGATGAAAGGGCGCACCGAATTGCGTGATTTTTTCTATTGTATGTTGTTGTTGATTAACTTTGATGGGGAAAACGCCACGGTATTCGCCTTTGTAACCAAGCTTCTTTATGGCCTTTCGAAAAGAACCGTAAAGGGCTTTGATTTGTGAGTCAAGAATGTTTTCAATGCGTAAAAGCACAGGCATATCGTAGCCTCGATCGTGTAGACCGGCAATGACCTCGGGTATGGAAACAGAAACTTCTTTATTGTTTCCAAAGGGATAGATAAGGGCGTCTCCCTCTTTTGATATACCAAAATACCCTGCTCCCCAATTGCGAGTACCATAGAGCTCTATAGAATCCTCAACGCTCCATGTTTCTAATCTGCTACGCTTTGCGACCACTCTTTGCGCACCTCCATACATTTTTTGTGTATTTTTCATCAAATGATTGACGCCTGTTTTATAGAATGTAAAAGGCTTTTTGTCAAGACAGGCAAAGGCTTTTGATAAAGCCTATCGCCAAGAAGATTTGCTTTTTAGTGCAAAGTGATGTAAGTTTTTTTGGGCGATTCTCCGAGTTTTAACAAGGAGGTGCCTTATGGAGCAAATACTGCTTGATATCTTTGCTATGACACTAACTGGAATCATAGTGGCCCTTGTGACCAATTTGTTTATCAACAAATAACCACAAGTTTCAAGCCCGGCAGGACTAACTCTCCATACCGGGCTTGAAACTTGTAACTAACACTTACAGGGGGATTGCCCACCTAGGGCTGGGGTGTTATCAGCACTTCTGCCCTTCTAAATAAAAAATACACACGTAAAAGTCTTTTGTCAAGTTCTGCAAAAACAGCCCTAAAAAGTCGAAGCTGAAAAAAGCATTTCCATGCACTTTTCAGAAAAGCACGCTCACTCCAAATGCCCCTTCAGAAGGGTGAACGCCAGAAGCAAGTTCTGGCTTATTTTACGTGGCGCAATTTATTTCTTCACAAAATACCGTGTCATGGCATCTTCCTCTCAAGGAAAGCACTTAATCTCAAAAACTCACAAAAGAGCGGCTTTCTTGCTCCCACAGGGGCGAAAAAGCCGCTCTCGCATGAGGTTTTTTAGGAGAGTTCTACTCCCCCAAAAAACAAACTACAAACTATTTCTTCTCTTCATTCAAAGGAAGCGTGACAAAGAAAGTTTGGTCACGGCGCATGATTTGCAACATGACAGCGCCTTTCTTTTTGGCGTCTTGTTGAATGACTTGTGCAAGGTTTTTCGGTGTTTGTACTTTTTTAAGGTTTGCGCTTAAAATGATATCGCCTTTTTGCAAGCCTTGTTCTTGTGCGGCTGTGCCATTTGTGACACGAGTGATGAGGACGCCGCCTTCTATTTGCAAGCTGTGGAGTTCATCTTGTTTGAGCGCGCGCACAGAGAGGCCAAGAGCGTCTGGCGTGGCTTTTTTATCGTCTTCAGCGCCGTCTTCTGTGGGATTTCTTTCCGCAAGCGTTACGGTGAGGGTTTTTGGCTTACCCGCTCTCATAACGGTGAGGCGCACTTTTGTGCCTGGGCTTTCAGCGGCAATGGCGTGGAGAAGGGCTGAGGCAGAATCGATGGTTTTTCCATTAAGCTGGACAACGACATCGCCTGCTTCCATACCCGCTTTTGCGGCGGGTTCACCTTCCATAACAGAGCCAATGAGAGCGCCTTCGGCATTTTTGAGTCCAAGAGCTTTGGCGGTATTTTCATCAAGCTCTTGAATGGACACACCAATCCAACCACGGCGAACTTTTTTGCCCGTCTTTAATTGTTCGATAATGTCATTTGCCATGGTGCTTGGGATAGCAAAGCCGATGCCTTGTCCGCTGGCGACGATGGCGGTATTGATACCGATGACTTCGCCTTGCATATTGAGCAAGGGGCCGCCAGAATTGCCTGGATTGATTGAGGCATCTGTTTGGAGGAAATTGTCGAAGGGCCCTGCCTGAATATCACGTCCTTTTGCGCTGAGGATACCAGAAGTTACGGTATGCCCAAGCCCAAAGGGATTGCCGATGGCAAGCAGCCATTCGCCCACCTTCATGGCGTCGGAATTGCCAAAGCTCAAGAAAGGCAAATCTTCTTTGCTTTCGACTTTTAAGAGGGCAATGTCGGTTTCTGGGTCAGTGCCGACGATAGTCGCCTCAAATTTTTGGCTATTGTCCTTTGTATTGCTTGTTGGGGCAAGGCTAACGGTCACTTTGTCAACACCGTCAATGACGTGATTATTGGTGACGATGTAGCCGTCTTTTGAGATGATAAAACCAGTGCCCATAGAGCGTTGCAGGCGAGAGGGGGCTTCTTCGCCGCCTCTGTTGAATTGATCAAATTTGTCTAAAAACCAGTTGAATTCTGGTGGAAGACCACGGAACATTTCTTCGGGAAGCATTCCACGAAAACCGCCCTGGACATTTCTTTCGGTATCGATATTAACGACGGCCTGCCCTGCTTTTTCGGCAAGGTCGACGAAATTGGGCAATTCTGCGCTAATTGCGGCAGAAGGCAAGAAGGTGATAGCCAAAAGCAAGAGACTGCTTAAGCTTATTTTGCGTAGATATTGTGTCATAAAAACTCCTTTGTAGATGTATTTTCAAACATTGAAAGAGCGTATTTCAACAAATAAAGTACTTGTTATACAAAAGCCCTAGCCCATGCTTGTTTTTGTTGCAATGATAATAAAAACAAAAACGAGAAAGTCAAAGGCTAGGGCTTTTTTTATACTAACGGCTCACGTGAATAGGCGTATTTGGGTCGGTCTTTGATGTATCGAGCGGATACACAATGACCATGCTTTTACGGCTCTTTAAGTTAAGCGCGCCAGGGTGTGTATTTACGCAGACAATCAAGTCGGTGATGCCATCATTGTTGATGTCGCTGACGGTAAAGTCGGCAACAGAACCTTTAATGCGGCGCGTTTTCCACAGAAGGGAAAGGCCGATACCGTCCCAAGTGAGAGATTGGATTTCGCCTTCTGGGAAGAAACGATAACGCTCAAAGAACATAGCGGCAATAGAGACAGGCTTATTGACGAGCAGTTCCCAAGTGCCATTGGCGTCAAGGTCGGTGACTTCCATATTCATAGGAATGAAGTATTGATTGAAAATGTCATCGGTTACACGCCCAAGGCCAGGCAAATTTGTTTGCTCGTTAATGTAGGTGGCAGAACCAGAATAGGTCTCGTCACTTTCTGCCATTTCATCACCCTTTGAACTAAAGGTAAGCAAGCGTTCATCGCCACTGAGGACAATCAATTTTTCGCTTTCGTTCTCACTTCCCGGAAGCCAAGCAAAGTTAAAAACATTGGCCTTTGAAGGAAGATTAAGCGGAGCGCCTTGCACAAGGCTATTGCCTTGTTTTTCCATTTCAAAAACACCGGAGCGGCTAAAAATTCTTTGATGATCGCTGCGCTGCCCGATAAGTCTTGGCATCATGTCGGGCAAGAGTCTTGTAACAGAAAGAAAGACTTTGCGCTCACGCAAGACTTCACGGATTTCGCCGCCTCTTGCGTCAAGGATAAAGGACATGCCAATGCTTTCTTCTGGATCAGCCATAGCGACGATGAGTTCTTCAGCGCCGTCACGGTTAAGGTCAATGGTGCGCACTCGCAAGGCTTCGTAATTGTTTGGCAAATCAAAGCTTGAAATGGGCATAAGCTGACCGTTTTGCCAGCTATAGACATGAACGGCAGATTCTTCAAGAAGCACAACATCGTTGTTGCCATCACCTGTCACATCAGCAACGGCGATACCAGAGGCCACAAAAGGCATGGACTGCGAACGAAGACGCGCGCCATCTGCCCCTTGGTAGCGGAATTGCGGATTGAGGTAGACACCGGCTTGCGTGGTTTCATTGTGTACAAGGTCGGGATTCATGCGATTGATGGGCTGTTGGGTCGTACTTGCGCTTGTACTGGTATTGCGCCCAAAAACTTCGGTATTGATGCTGTCGCTTGCGACTTGGAGTGTCGGGATAAGTTCATTGACGTGCGTCTGAAAGCCTTTGCGCCATTCTTCACCGCTCGAAGAACGGGCACGCACATCAAGACTTGCTTCATTATTGACAATAACGATGCTGCCCCAGATGAGGTAGTCTGCGCCTGTTGATGCAAGAAGGCCTTCTACGGCCTGCTCATTGCTTGGATAGCTAAGTTTTGCGGCTTCTGTATCAGAGATAGGCTCAATAGCGTCTTTCCAGTACAGACGAGAAGCGAGCATGGGTGGCACGGCTTTTTCTAAATAATTAAAGGCCTTTGCACCTTGCACCTCAAAGGGTGTGATAGCAAAGGTGCGCTGTGCCGCAAAAGAAGGGCTTACGCTTGCAAACAAAAAGCACAAGGCCAAGCTTAACCGTAAAAATACCTGCATTGTTTTCTCCTCATATGTGAGCTTTGATATTGTTTTCGTGGTGCTCAAGACCACAAAAAATGCATAAAATGTGCCATACAATACTGTGAATACGTACAAACTGCAATAAAAACTTTATGCTTTTTTTGTGAGACTAAGAATTTAGCCAGTTTTTTCTTGCAAAGACTTGTACAATAGGCTATTTTTAACGAATAGCCTATTTCGACTGCCTTTTGGCAAGCTTTTTCAAATAGGCTTTTTTTTAAAAAAAAGCAAGGTGTCAAAAGTTCGCTCATTCGTACAATTTTTTTTAATAAACTATTGTACACAGGCAAAATGTACAAAGATTTTAAATCGTGCGCAAGCACAACAAGGGCAAGACGATGGAAAGTAAGCAAAAATTTTATGAAGACAAGACCCTCATGCTCTTGTGCATGGTTGTGAGCATGGGCGCTATCGCTGTTCCTGGCCTTGGTCCAGCGCTCCCAAACATTAAAGAAGCTTTGGCCTTAACAAATTCACAAGCAAGCTGGATCCTTGCGATTTTTGCCCTGCCATCAGCTTTGTTTACGCCTTTTGCGGGTGTGCTTGCTGACCGTATAGGCAGAAAAGGCCTGATGATCCCTTCGCTCTTTGCCTTTGGCATTATCGGTGCTGTTAGCGCTTTTAGCCCTGATTATACCACGCTCATTATCTTACGTTTTTTACAAGGTGTTGTGGGTGCGCCTCTTATTTTTATTTCTGTCACTGTAGCGGGCGATATTTATAAGGGCGAGAGAAGGACATGGGCTATGGGTTATATCACTGCCGCTCTTAGCCTTGCTGTCGCGGTCTTTGCTTTTTTGGGTGGGATGCTTAGCGATTTGTATTGGCGCTTGCCCTTTCTTTTGGCTCTTCTCGCTATTCCTATTGCCCTTGCCTGCAAAAAAAGCCTCAATTTTGATGACCAAAAGCAAGATACGCCGCTAAAAGAATATTTTAAAGGCGTAAAGCCCGTTTTTTCTGACACGCGCACCCTGGTCTTGCTCTCTATGACTTTTTTGAGCTTTATGGTTATTTATGGGCCTTTTGTGACGTACTTGCCTCAAGTTCTCAGAGATAATTTTGGCGCTTCTGGTGCCTTAACAGGTCTTTTGCAGTTGGCTATCCCCGTAGTCTTTACCTTGGTTTCTTCTCGTCTGTCTGTTTTAACACAACTATTTGGGCGCAATAGGCTCTTTTTTACATCCTATACACTTTACACACTCGCCTGGATTATCTGCCCTGTTGCCGGTAATTTGTGGACCATGCTTGGCGTTGTCGTCCTCTTTGGCCTTGCGCAAGGCCTCAATCTCCCTGCCCTCCCTGATCAGCTTGTGCAAGAAAGCGATCCGCAATACCGTGGTCTTGTGATGTCGGCTAACGGCTTTGTGACCAATCTTGCTCAAAGCCTGGCACCGCTTTTTTCTGTACTTTTGTATTCATTTTTGGGCTTTTATGGTGTGTACTGGGTCGGCGGCATAGGCCTTGTCTTGGGCATGGCCTATTTGCGCTATAGTAAATTACAAGAACTTAAAAAAGATGAAGCCGAAGCGACAGATAATGCAAACTAAAAACGCCCTGCGCTCTTTTCGCCTTGTCTGCGAAGAAAAAGATCTTGCCTTGGTCGAAGCCTTGCTTTGCGAAGAAGGCTTTGTCTTTGAGCAAGAGCCTTTTTGCCCCTTTGTACGGCGCCTGCTTGTCGAGCCCTTTCCCCTTGGGCGTTCTTTGGCCGCTTTTTTTGGCTATATCTATATTCAAGACAGGTCTTCGATGTTGCCGCCCTTGGCCTTAAATCCGCCAAAGGGCGCGGCCGTTTTGGATATGTGCGCAAGCCCGGGCAGCAAGACGGGGCTTTTAGCGCAACTTGTTGGAAAAGAAGGCTTTATCCTTGGCAATGAACCCACAAAGACACGCCTTGCCACCTTAAAAAACACGCTAACAAGCCTCAATCTCTTCCACACAGCGACTTGTTCTTGGGACGGTGAGGCCATGCCCTATGACGATGTGCATACAAAGGGCCTTTACGCAAATATCCCATACGGAAATATCCCAGATGACGCAAGCGGGCTTTGGGATTATATTTTGCTTGACCCGCCCTGTTCTGGCTGGGGAACAACAAATAAAAACCCAAACATTACAAAACTTTGGACAGCTGAAAAAGCCAAGAATTTGATCACCTTACAACAAAAACTCTTGCGCCATGCCTACACGCTCTTAAAAGATGGCGGCAGTCTTGTGTATTCAACCTGCACGACAAATCCTTTAGAAAACGAAGAGCAGGTGCGTTTTGCTTGTGAGGAACTTGGCTTTGAGCTTGTACCCTTGACAGGCTTTGAAACTTTTCATTTTGACGAAGCCCGCCTTGCTGAAGGCACTTTGTGTGTGGATGAAAAAGCTTCACAAGCCCAAGGTTTTTTCATTGCAAAGCTCAAGAAAGCTTCAAAAGAACAAGAGCTTGCACAAAAAATACCGCCCTCTTGCTTGAGCATTGACTACACGCCCCTTGATAAAGAAGATGTACTTGCCTTAGGCTTTGATGCCGATCTTCTGCCCAAGGGGGATCTGGCGATTTTTGGCGAAAATGTGCATTTTGTACATGAATATGCCTTAAAGCAGCTGCCAAAGGCCTTGCGCTGGCAAGGGCCAATCCTTGGTAAAAGCCGTAAAGGGCGCTGCATCCCTCTGCCAAGGGTGCGTTCTGTCTTGTGCGAAAAATCCTTAGAAAAATGTGTCTTTGAAGACATTTCCCCCATAAAGGCCCTCTTACAAGGGCAAAGCCTGCCCACAGATTGCCAGCAAAAAGACAGGGCCCTTTACTGGCGTGATTTGCCCCTTGGCCGTGTGCGGGTAAAAAATGGCCGTATTTTTTGGACAGAAAAATAAGACTGTAAAAAATAAGACTGTATTTGACAATCTACAGACAACTTTTTATACTGACAACAATCACTTTTATCTTTACTCTAAAGCCCACACAGGGAGAAGGCTATGCAAAGCAAAAATGCCATTGGCAATCTTATCAATCGCTACAAGGCGGTCTTAAAAAAATGTACTTTTTTAAACAGTTTCAGCAGCCTAAATGCAAAACTGACACTTGCAAGCCTTTGCGCCTGCCTTGCTCTCTCCCCCTTGTCCAAGGCTTACGCTTTCGACACAGGCGACAATGACTATTATAGAATCGAACAACAGCAGGCAGAAAGCCAGTATTATTCCACCTTTCGCCTTATAGAACAAGGCCTTGCTGTGGATTATGGCTTTTTGTTTCAAAATGGCCCAAACAGCACACAGACTTTTTATTCTCCACAAGATTTAGCAAACGCGCTCATCCTTGAGGGAAATCCCAACTACAGCATAGTCTCTGGCAGTGCTGGCTATCACAATTTTGACGTCGATATTGCCGGGCAAAACCTGGCTTATTCTATTACAAGCCCGAGCAGCTCTTCTGGCCGCATTGCTGCTCTTACGACCGATCTCAATGGCGCTGTCTTTTATGGGCTTCATTCTTCCAATCAAGGCGGGGCAATCAATGTGAACGCCGTCCCTGATTTAAACATTGACGGAACATTCATTGACAATACCACCGCTACACATGGCGGAGCGGTCTCTCTTTGGGGCGCCAATAGCAGCAGTGTAGACGGAACATTTATAGGCAATAATGCTACGACAGATGGTGGAGCTGTTAGCGCTCAAGTGGGCTCTACAGATGTGATAAGCGGTATATTTATAGGCAATACTACGGAGCGAAACGGTGGCGCAATTTATAACAGTGGGTATGCAAAGCTTATCTCTGGCCTCTTCATAGGCAATACGGCCAAGCTCAAGGGTGGCGCTGTATTCTTCAGTGCTGCAATGACAGACAAGATAGAAGGCACCTTTATCAGCAATCATGCAACTGAAGGCGGCGCTCTTTTTAATGCTGATGGTTCCCAAATGGGATCTATAGAGGCGAGCTTTATAGGCAATAGCGCCGAAGAATGGGGCGGAGCAATTACCAACAGATTTTTTATAGACTCTATTAGCGGTATTTTTGTAGAAAATACGGCTGGGCAAGCGGGCGGAGCCTTGCACAATTTTGCCAGCACCAATATCATAGACGCAGCTATAAAAAGTATCGACGCAAGCTTTATAAACAACAAGACAACAGACATTGGCGGCTTGGGCGGCGCTATATGGACCAATAGAAGCCTGAGCTTCCAAGCCAATGACAGAACCAATGTTTTTACTGGCAATATGGACAGCACAGGCTACAATGCCATCTTTGTTGACGACACTAGGCACGATTCGTTTCTTGCCCTAGACTTTACCATGCTTGGCAATGGCGGCTTTGTAATGAACGACACGATACGAAGCAATGGCTTTGCTTTTTATGATGTAAACATTGAAGGGCAAGACAGCAAACAAAATCATTTTGCCCTAAACAATGCCATCACCGGAATGAAAAGCCTAAATGTACAAAATGCAAGCCTCACCTTAGACACCTTTGTACAAGGCAATACGATTTCTCGTGGTTCAATAGAAACAAAGAACGCCACTTTTGGAAGCGACAGCGTTTTAACCGTAAATGCAGAAAATCACACAGAAAATGCAGCCATTCAGGGCTCTGGTGAATTGCTCGTCGAATCGGGCGCAACAGTACAAATCAGCAATGCAAGCGTCGGCCAAGCGGTCATCGTGACAAGCGGTTTTGTCAATACAGATTCTGTCATAGAAGAAAATGGCTGGGCAGGCGAGAATATCCTTTCTTCATATTCTTTGTATAAGGCCTATGCTGTAAACGCAAGTCCAAGCCTCTATACTGTGGCCTTTGTTCACAAAACCAATGAAGAAATCAAAGAAACCTACAAAGAAATGGAAGACGGCACCATTGATCATTTGCAAAATCTTGCGGCTGACTTTGACAATCCTCTTTCTCCCAACGGTTTTTTTACCACCTTGCTTGACAATGCAAATGGCCTTGGCGCAAACAATCCCACGCTTGTCACTACAACTATCGAAGCCATAATGAAAGCCGCCGCTGTTGGCAATGTTTCGACAAATGCTTTTAATCTCAGCAGTATCTCAGCCGAAACAATCCACAATTTCCGCACAACTTTCTTAAACACGCAAGGCCTGCAACTCGCCTATCTTGACGAAGAGCAAGGACAATCTGGTATGCCCGCAGGCAGTGAACAAGCAGCCAACAAGAATGGCCTTGCTGTATGGGCCATGCCCTTTTATAGTTCTGCGCAGACAAAAGACTTTACCGCTGGTGCCTTTAGCTCTGGCTATGAAAGCTCTCTCCGTGGGCTCTCACTTGGTACGGATTATACTTTTGGCAACAATTACCGCTTGGGTCTTGCCATAAACGGTGGTGGCGGTTCTTCACAATCACAGGGAGATTTCAACGAAACGACCAATGATTTTAACTTTGCAGGCCTTTCTTTGTATGGCGCAATGCAGCTGAATGATTTTACTTTTTCAGCAGATCTGGGCTATACATATATCAGCAATGAGCTTGAGCAATCCTTAGCCTTTGTGCCTGGTTATTCAGACGCGAGCACAGATTTTGTTAGCCATGCCTTCACTCTGGGCACAGAAGCCTCGTATACTTTTGAACAAGAAAGCTTCGATATAAAACCGCACATTGGCCTTCGTTATAGTCATGTATTTTCAGATGCCTACGATATGAAGGTGGCTGGCTCAACAATGGTAAGCACCGACTCAGAAGATCAAGGCCTTTTCTCGCTTCCTGTGGGTGTGACTTTGTCAAAAGATTTGAGCATAACAAAGGATTGGACCTTTAGGCCAAGTGTGGACCTTGGCATGAGCTATTCTTTTGGTGATTTAGAAGCCAATGCCACGTCTTCAATCCCAGGCATTACGGGCGATGCGAGCTATATTGTTGAAAACATAGACCCTCTTGCTTTTACTGGCGGGCTTGGCTTTACACTCGCAAAAGAGGCTGTAAGCTTTGATGTGCACTATGACATTAAAGCTTCATCTCACGAAACAAGCCACGCTGTGCAAGCAAGATTGACTTATGCGTTTTAAGAAAAAACCTGGCTTTATAGTATTGAAGCCTTACTTTTTACAATAATACGGACAAAATGGCGCGAGGTATACTGAATGAAAAAAAAACACTTTGACGACGATTTTGTCAGTCGCTCACAAAAAAAGAGGGACAGCTCTGCTCTACAAAAAATAGGCGAAGAACTCTGCACACTTAGCCCAAAACAGCTAAGCGCCCTGCCCCTTAATTCATGCCCCTATGCCGAAGAGTTAAAAGAAGCTATCCTCACTTGGCACGCCACAAAAAGCCATGAAGGCAAGCGCCGTCAGATGCAATTTATCGGCAAGTGCATGAGAGAAATTGCCGACCTTGAGCCCATAAAAGAAGCTTTAGCCGCCCTCAGAGAACACCGTTCAAAACAATCAAAAGATTTTAAACACATAGAATGGCTACGAGACGAGCTTTTGAACACCGAGGCAAAAGACCGCCCCGCTTTTTTGCAAAAAGAATTGCCAAAGTATGCCTCAATGCACAAAGAATGCCTGCACCTTGCCAAGCAAGCCGATAACGAACAAACAAACCAAAGACCACCACACGCAAAAAGAGCCCTCTTTCGCCTCTTAAACCGCCTTGCTGAACAAGAGAAAGAGTAGACACAATGTCAACAAAAAACCAAAGTCAATTCCAAAGAGCCAAAAAAAGCCTTGGTCAGCATTTTTTGAAAGACAAAAATGTGTCCTTGCGTATTGTCGAGCTCTTAGACATTGAGGAAAGCGATTATGTCCTTGAAATCGGGCCAGGGCGTGGCGCCCTTACCGAGCATATTGTTCAAAAAAAGCCCAAAAAACTCTGCCTCATCGAAAAAGACTATGCCCTTGGCGAAATGCACAAAGAAGATCTGCCAAAAATACTCGACAATGTCGAAGTCAAGTGCATCGACGCCTTAAGCTTCCCTTGGGGCGAGATAGATGAAGAAGTAAAACTCATAAGCAACCTCCCTTACAATGTCGCCTCGCCCCTCATGTGGGATATGCTCTCAAGCGTGCCAAGGTGGACAAGGGCCGTCTTTATGGTGCAAAAAGAAGTCGCCCTGCGCCTTGTTGCAAAGAAAAACACAAAAGATTACGGCGGTCTAAGCGTTTGGCTACAAAGCTATGCAGATATTAGCCTTAAATTTTGTGTCGGCCCAAAAGCCTTTTCTCCACCGCCAAAAGTCGACTCTGCTATTGTTCTTTGCACACCAAAAAACAAAGAAGACCTCCCCAAAGACCCAAAAGCCCTTGCGGACTTTATAAAAATTTGCTTCCAGATGCGGCGCAAGCAATTGCAAGCTATTTTACGAAAATCGGGCTTTCCAGGGGCAAAAGAACAATTAGAAAGTCTCGGCTTTGAGCCAAGCCTTCGCCCAGAAGACTTGTCTGTAGAAGATTTTATGCAGCTTGCCTCTGCTTTTAGTCTTTACACGAGCAGGCCTTCACGCTAATGTAAAAAGCATCACTAAAAAACTCCACTAAAAAAACAATGATACAAAGTCGCAAAATAGGAAAAGGTCATGCAATCTAAAAACGCCATAGGCAATTTAATCAATCGTTACAGAGCTGTCTTAAAGAAGTGTCATCTTATAAATACCTTTGGGTCTCTTACTCTTGCGGGGGCTTTGGCTTGCTCCCTTAGTCTTGCTGCTCTTGGTGCGCCTTTGGTCATGCCCATGCAGGCAGAGGCGGCGGCCTTTGTGCCAACGCTGGACGCTCTCACAAATCAGGACATAAAAGACATTCACAGTGCCATAAGTCCTCCCACAGGCTATGATCAGCCAACTTGGAACGCCTACATTAACACCCTTACCACCGATCCAGATTCTGCCTATACGGTGACAGATATTACTGCTGCCCCAGGCACTGCTGGCAACTACTACACCACCTTCACCACCAAGGAAGAGCGACCAGACGGCACCTATGTTGATGTCACCTATGGAATTATGCTCAAAGGTTTTGATTATGACCCCAACGCCCCTGACTCGGCTAAGCTGTTCAACTCCATCAGCGATCTTATAACTTATAACGTAACTAATGGGGTGGTCGGCGCACAAGGCACAACTAAACCTTACACCAGCATAACCACTACTGACCCTTCTTCTGATACCGACTTTGAATTTACCATTGGAAGCACAAAATTTTACGTGCAATCTGCTGATGACATCAGCGGTGGTACAGACAACCACAGGGCCGATGGTACGGTAAGCGGTGCCCTAAGTAACGGTGCCAACCTTAACGAAAACTTTATTGGAAATAGTGCTAGCAACGGCGGAGCCATTAACAACACTGCCACTGATGTCACCCTCATAGGCGACTTTATTGGAAATAGGGCTAGCCTCTTCGGCGGGGCTATTCTTAATAACGGCAGCATCACCACCCTCACCGGCGACTTTATTGGGAATAGTGCTAGCAACGGCAGCGGCGGGGCTATTCTTAATGGCGGCAGCATCACCACCCTCACAGGCGACTTTATTGGAAATAGTACTGACGTAGACGGCGGGGCTATTTATAATTTTAGTGGCGGCAGCATAACCACCCTCACCGGCGACTTTATTGGAAATAGTGCTGACTACGGCGGGGCTATTTATAATAGCGGCAGCATCACCACCCTCACAGGCGACTTTATTGGAAATAGTGCTCTCGTTGACGGCGGGGCTATTTTTAATTATAATATCGGAAGCATCACCACCCTCACAGGCGACTTTATTGGAAATTCGGCTGAACGCGACAGCGGGGCTATTTATAATAACGGCAGCATCACCAGCATCACAGGCGACTTTATTGGAAATAGGGCTAACAACAACGGCGGGGCTATTTATAATCAATTTAACGGCAACATCACCACCATCACAGGCGACTTTATTGGAAATAGTGCTGGCGGCAATGGCGGGGCTATTTATACAACTAAGAGCCTCACTTTCCAAGCGGACGGCGAAGCTT
>CAYJIB010000008.1:32234-36887 GCA_964370125.1 uncultured Desulfovibrionaceae bacterium | reverse complement strand
AGTGGGCGTGCCTTTCTGAAAAAGGCATGAAAATGCCTTTTTCAGCGTCGACTATTTAAAGGATGGCTTTTGCAAAAGACACAGCATCAAAAGGCCGTAAATCTTCCATCTTCTCCCCAAGCCCAACATAGGTAATAGGAATACCAAATTCAAGGGCAATAGCAATAGCAATACCCCCCTTAGCCGTGCCGTCAAGTTTTGTGAGGATAATAGAGTCAATTTTTGTTGATTCATTAAAGAGTTTGACTTGCTGCAAAGCATTTTGCCCCGTTGTTGCGTCAACAATCAAAACAGTAGAATGCGGCGCGCCCTCATGCCTTTTCCCCACAACATTGTGGATTTTTTTCAGCTCTTCCATAAGGTTGACCTTGGTATGCAAACGGCCCGCTGTGTCGATAATCAAAAGGTCAAAGCCTTCTTCAACAGCCTTTTGCGTGGATTCATAAGCCACAGCAGCAGGGTCGGCATTGGCGCCCTTTGTATGGAAGCCAGCCCCAACACGCTTTGCCCAAATACCCAGCTGTTCTGTAGCCGCCGCACGAAAAGTGTCTGCCCCAGCGAGCATTACTTTCTTGCCCTGCAAGGTGGCACGATACGCCAGCTTCGCAATGGTTGTAGTCTTTCCAACGCCATTTACGCCAATAATGATTTGTACTTCTGGGGCATTTACCGCTACAATTTTTCTTTGAACTTGCAAAATATCTTCAATTTCTTTGGCAAGCAAGGCGGGCATGTCTTCTGGTTTGTCAAGGCCCTGATCATAAGCGGCCTTGCGCAAACGCTCAACCAACTTTGTGGCCGTCACCATGCCCATATCGGCCATGATAAAGACCTCTTCCATATCGCTCCAAAATTCGGCGCTAAGAGTAGAATGGCTTGAAAATACAGCCGATAAATGCTGCCCAAGACGAGATTTTGTATTGGCAAGACCGTCTGCTAATTGGACAAAGAGGCGAGAGCGTTCGTCTTCTTCGTCTTCCATTCCAAGAGCAAGGGTCAAGCGATATTGCAATTCGCCTCTAAAATCGGCCAATCGCTCATATTCCATATCCTCTGCCCAAAGGGCAAAATCTTTGACAAAGCGCTGGGCTTCCTCAGCAGAAACATCAAGAGAGGTCAACAAAAAAGCCACACGTTCTTGCAAAGTGTTATCAAGCCTGTCAACACCCTGCAAAACAATATCAAGCCACACTGAAAGACGAGGCTCGGCATTTCGCAAAAGCATAAGCATGTCTTGTTGCCAAGAAGGCTTGTCTGCACAAGCCTCTTCTGTGCGAGCTGTTTTTCCGTCCTCACTTTCTTTAGGCATAAGCTCTTTATTGTCAGCAGAGCTTTCTTCTGATAAAAGCGTACTTTCCAAAAGATCCTGATTTATTGAGCTTTCTTCTGCAAGAGGTGGTGGACTTTGTTCTATTATTTCAGGTTTTTCATCTTGTTTTTTCTTGCCAAACAATCGGCTAATTGAAGAAAAAAGAGCCATACACTATCCTTTGCACAGGCTTAATGCCCGCATAAAAAGTATTTGGAAAATCAAACATACCTTGTGAATGTTTTTGATATATAGCCAAAAAAAAGCCTTTTGTCACCCTAAATATCGCCAAAAAGGCGAACGAGACCTTGACCTTTTGGGTCAAGTTTATATACTATACGCAACAATGTAACGAAAAAGCCTTGCAAAAAACATTGTGTTTTATTTTTCACAAAGAAAAACAAGGTTTCAATCATAACAAATTTTAGGTATTTTTATAATGGCTTTGGCACATTTTTTCACAGCTTTGGCTACAAAGCGAAAAGCTTGCATTAGAGAAGTCTTCTTCTTTTGCCTTGTTTTTTTCTTGGCGCTATCTAGCCCAGCCTTAGCAAATGAAGAAGATGTCAATGCAAAAATAGAACTTTTTGGAACAGTCGCTTTGCGCGCAAAGCTTGACACCTTGAAACAATGGACTTCAGTTCGCCAAAAACACGCCAAAAAAAATATCTTCAGTAATGGCGGCAAGCTTAATGCGGGAACAAGCTGGGAAAATTTCAAAAAACAGGTCATGCCGCTTTCAGACTTAGAAAAAATCAAAATTGTTCATCGTTTTTGGAATCAATGGCCTTATAGAGAAGATTCTTCTGGCTACAAACAATCAGACTATTGGGCATCTCCTCATGAATTTTCTATAAATTCAGGGGATTGTGAGGATTATAGCATAGCAAAATACTATACCCTTAGAGCCCTTGGGATCCCAGCAAGCAATATGCGCATTGTTATTGTAACAGAAACCATTAGAAACCTTGCCCATGCGGTGCTTGTCGTATATATTGATGGAAAGGCCTATGTTCTTGACAATCTTAGCCGAAATGTTCTTGAGCATACTCGTTTTAGAAACTATTTACCGCATTATTCTTTTAACGAAGAACAACGCTGGATTCATGTTCGCAAAAAGAGAAGATAAGTTTTTTGCCCAAGTAAAATGAAAGGCCAAAACAGGGCTCAAATGTACAAATACATTTGCAAAAAATACATTGTGCAAAAGGCTTAAAATATGTAAACTGTAGGTCATGGAGGATTTTTATGTCTCAAGCCCCCACAAATCAAACTGCCAAGGTAAGCAGCAAAAAACCTGTCTTTTTGCTTGTGATGCTGCTTATTTGCGGTATTTTAGCCATTACATACTATGTATGCCGCACGCAATATACCTTAGCAAAACAAGAAATTTATGAAAATCAAGACAAGCTCTTGCAATTGCGAGCTCATGGCATAGCAAAGGCCGTTGACTTGTGGATCAGTGACATTGAGGCACAAGCACAAAGAGTTAGCTCATCAGACCTGTACAGCCTCTTTACAGCCGAAGTACAAGACCTTGATGCGCAAAGCCTAAGCAGTCTTTCACAAACTGACCCAAATGCAGATTTCAATCCCGATGACGATATTTCACTGATTGTGGCGCAAATCCCTCTTATTCGTGATACCCTTTTGGACTATATGAATTACAGCGGGCTACAGGACGCTCGTATCATTAACAGCTCTGGGCTCACCCTGCTTTCTGCCCTTACGCGCCCTACCCCTCTCAACAAAACACAGCTGTTTGCCGTTGACAAAGCTATTGAAATCAATAACATAGCTTTTTCGCCCGCTCGTTCTTCAGTTGGTGGCCTTGTGATGGATTTTGCTGACCCCATTACCCCTTTGGCTGCAGCAGGTTTAGCAGACAGTAAGCCCCAAGCCGCCTTACTTCTGACCACTTCTATTGCTGGTAATGTGGCACAATTCCTTACCTATGAGCAAGATTTTAATGCCACTATTCAAGCCCGCCTTGTCCAAAAAAATGCAAATTCTTGGGAAGAAATCACGCTCAACAATATCCTCCCCTTTACTCTTTTAAGTCACTTAAAAGGTCAAGACGGCATTATTCCTTTTCAAGAAGCAAAGTCTGCTGACGGCAATGAACACGTATATTTTGTTGCCAAATGGTGTGAAAAAATTGAATGGTGGGTGATTGCTCAAATCCCAGCAAGCCTTATTGCCGATGAGATGCAATCTGCCGCTTGGACAATTTATGGCATAGGCCTTTTGATAAGCCTTGGATTTATTTTGCTTTTGGCTCTACTTTGGTGGGTCATGGTTGGCCGTGAGCAAAAGAGTATTGCTGATAAATTTAGAGACCTTTATGCCCTTATTAAGCAGCAAAAAAGCTTGCTTGACTGCGTAAACGCCTCACTTGACGTTGGTATTTTTATGACGGACACACAAGGCATAATTCAGGTGTGTAATAAAGCCTTTGCTGACATTATGCGTAATGAAGAGGAAAGTCTTTTGCACGTGCAACTTGCCAATTTGTTTGATGTCGACATGGTCGCCCCTTTGTTACAAGCCATCAGAGACGTGCAAGATAGCGGAAAATCAACTTCCTTAGAACTTTCTTTGCATTTTGATGAAGAAGAGGTCTTGGTGCGCGCTACTCTCTTCCCCATGCTTGATGAAAGCCACGAGCTTGCAGAAGGCTCTGAGGCTGGCAGTATTGTTGGTATTATGCAAGATATTACCGAATTTAGACGCAGAAGCAAAAGACATCAAAAACAACAACAAAACACTATTAAGGCTCTTGTACAGGCCATTGAGGGTGTTGACCCTTATCTTGCCGGCCACTCACAACTTATGGAAAAAATTGCTAATTTCATGGTTGCAGAACTGGAGCTTGATGAAAAAGACGCCAATACCTTGCGCATTTCCGCAGGTCTTTCTCAAGTGGGCAAACTCTTTGTGCCAAGAGAGCTCTTGACCAAGACTGAAGGCCTTACTGATGAAGAGCACGCTCTTATGATGAAGATTCCTGAGCACGCCTATAAAGTCTTGAAAAACATTGATTTTGGCCTCCCTGTTGCTGAAGCTGTCTATGCTATGTTTGAAAAAATGGACGGTTCTGGCTATCCTCTTGGTCTTAAAGGTTCGGCTATTTCTATTCATGCCCGTGTGCTTGCTGTTCTGAACGCTTTTTGTGCTATGATCAGCCCACGTTCTTACCGTTCGGGCATGGATCCAAAAGCTGTTGTTAGCATTTTACAAAAAGATCCTAGCTGTGATCAAGACGTAGTAGCCGCATTAGACAGAGCTTTATGTACTCAAGAAGTCAGAGAGCTTTTGCAAGACCGTGCAGAAGAGACAGCGCA
>CAYJIB010000008.1:0-32224 GCA_964370125.1 uncultured Desulfovibrionaceae bacterium | reverse complement strand
ACCAAACATACAAGAAAGCTAACTTTTGCAGGCAAGAAGTCACTTTACTGCAAGATGAGCATGAAAAAGGCCCGAAAGGGCCTTTTTTCACTATCGACTTTTTTCTCACTTGTCTCTATACTCATACAAGTTCATTCAAAAAAGCAACAAGCGAAGACCGTAAAGAAAAAACAATTATGCCACAAAACAAAGTTAAAAAAAACTCTAGCGTCACGATTTTCTTGCCAATACTCGTGCTTCTTCTCGCCTTTACTTCTTTGCACTTTGGAGCTTCACTAGCAAAGCTTCTTTTTGCAGAGCTCTCGCCTCTTGGCGTTGTCAGCTTGCGCCTTGCCTTTTCTGCCTGCATGATGATCGTAATTTTTCGTGCGTGGAACATCAAAATCAAGCCAGAGGCCCGCTTAGATATCTTCCTGTACGGCTTCACTCTTGCCGCCATGAACGGCACCTTCTATCTTTCTTTGGCACGCATCCCCCTTGGTATCGCCACAGCTTTAGAATTTCTTGGCCCTCTTTGTCTTGTGCTTATCCAAACCCGCACTTGGCTTGACGCCCTTTGGGCTTTTTTTGCCATCCTTGGCCTCGCCCTTCTTAGCCCCATAAGCTCTGTTTCTGCCGACCTTGATCCTGTGGGCATAGCCCTTGCCCTTGTAGCCGCCTTTTTTTGGGCCATGTACATCATTTTTGGTCAAAGAGCGGGCATACGCCAAGGGGTAAGCGCGGCGGCTTTTGGCAGCTTGATTGCCGCCCTGCTCATCTTGCCTTTTGGCATTTATTCTGCCGGTTTTAAGCTTCTTGATCCTTCTATCTTGCCCATGGCTTTAGCCGTTGCATTTTTTGCTTCAGCTGTTCCTTATTCTTTAGAGATGGCTGTACTCACACGCATGTCACAAAGAACCTTTGGCATCTTGCTTAGCCTTGAGCCAGTTTGTGCCGCAATTATTGCAAGCTTTATCTTAAAAGAACAGCTTTCTTCTTTACAATGGCTTGCTCTTGCCGCTATTTGTATTGCCTCTATTGGAGCAACGCTTACAACGGGTAAACAAAACAAAGTGGCCCCAAGTAAAGAGGGCTAAGAAAGTCCAAAAAATCTGTTGTCTTTTTATCGAAAAAAACATATACTCAACCTTTCCTCAAAGCAAAACTGTCACATAAAGCCCGTAGTGGAGCCTCTCATGTCCAAAGAAAACAATCTTTCTTTAGAAAATTTTTGCACAAATGTGTTAAACAGTATCCCCTTGGCTTTGAGTTGTTGGACAGCTCAAGGCCAGCCTGTTTTTTGTACAAAAACTTTTTTAGATTTTTTTTGTGTTAAGGACATGGATGAATATATCGAAAAACGACTAGATTTTTCACCTTCCATTCAGCCTTGTGGCGAAAAATCTTCAGTCCTTGAAATCAAATACTTGCAAAAAGCCCTTGAAGATGGCACATGCCGTTTTATTTGGACGCATAAAAATAATAAGAACGAGACCTACTTAGTAGAATACAATTTAGTGAAAATGGCGCATGAAGGGCAAAATATCATCATCGCTTATTATACCGATTTACAAAAAGCCCTAAGCGATTTGCACCAAAAAACAAAAGAACTAGAGCGCTTTGAATCTATCCTTGACGCAGCGCCACTGAGCGTAAACATTTGGAGCATGGACAATCAAGTGCTTGATTGTAATTTAGCAACACTGGCTTTGTTTGGTTTTCCTGACAAAGAAAGCTTTAAGCAAAATGCCCTTAAAATCAATCCCCCCTTGCAACCGTGTGGTAGCTGTTCAGAAAAGCTTGGATTACAATACCTTGCAAAAACCTTTAGAGATGGGCAGTTCCGCTTTGAATGGGAATTTGTTACACTTGACGGTGAAAAAATCCCTGTTGATGTAGTGCTTACACGCATTAAGCTTGGTTCAGAAGACGTTGTTATTGAATACACAAGAGATTTACGAGACATCAAAAAAACAGAAGCAATAGCGCAAGAAGCCGAGCTTCGCAATACCATTATGCTTGATTCTTTGCCCATGAATGTCAATTTTTGGGACGAAAATTATCAGCTCATCTACACCAATCAAGTGGGTGTAGATATCTTTGGATTTAAAGACAAAAACGATTTTGTACAAAACTTTCGCAAGCTCAACCCTCCAAAACAGCCAGACGGAACTGATACGAAAGAATTTATTTTGAATATGCTAAAAGAGGCCTATAAAAATGGCTTCGCAAAGAAAGAGGTGCTTTGTCAGCATGTTGTCACACACGAGCCTATCCCTGTGCATGTTTTGACTGTCCGAACTTTTTATCGAGGAAAACGAGGGCTTATCACCTATGTAAAAGACTTGCGAGAGCAAAAGGCAATGGCGCTAGAAATAAGCGAAAACGAGCGTGCCTTACGCAATGCCAAAGAAATTGCTGAGCAAAGCGCCAAGGCCAAGGGCGAATTTCTTGCCAATATGAGCCATGAAATTCGTACACCTATGAACGGCATTTTGGGCCTTTTACATCTCTTGCAGGCGACACATCTTGATCTCGTGCAAACAAATTATGTTGATAAAATTGCGACTTCAGCAAAAAATCTTATGCGTATTATCAACGACATTTTAGATTTTTCAAAAATTGAAGCCGGCAAACTTGAAATAGAAAAACAACCCTTCATTCTGCACGATTTAGGCAAGGGGGTTAAAGATTTATACAGTCATGCCTGCGAAGAAAAAAACTTGCTTCTTGACATATCTTGTAGTGAATACCGTGAACTCCCCGTTCTTGGTGACGCTTTACGCTTAAAGCAGGTTGTTTTTAATCTAATGAGTAATGCTATCAAATTTACTGAGCCAGGCGGGAAGGTCTTTTTCGAAGCAGAAAGCGAGCTTGTCGATAACAAAGAGCTTCAATGCACCTTTATCGTCAGCGATACTGGCATTGGCCTTTCAAAGGAACAAATAGAAAAACTTTTCTCTGCTTTTTCTCAAGCTGACACAACGGTTACTCGCAAATATGGCGGGACAGGCCTTGGCCTTGCTATCTCCAAAAAAATAGTCAATACAATGGGCGGTAAAATTTGGGTAGAGAGTGAGCTTGGCAAAGGGACAAGTTTTTTCTTTACCGTAACTTTCCCCCTTGCAGATTGTGCTGCCTTTCAAGCGAGTAAAATTGATCTTGACGAGGCTGTACTTGAAAACATAACGCTCAAGGCGCATTTGCTTCTTGCTGAAGACAATGCCATCAACCAAATGGTAGCCGAAGAAATGCTGCTTTCGCTAGGCTTTAGCCTAGACATCGCCAACAATGGCCAAGAAGCACTTGATTTATTAGAAAAAAACACTTACGACGCCGTACTTATGGATATTCAAATGCCCGTTATGGACGGTTATACGGCCACACAAAAAATTCGTGAACAAGAAAAATTCAAAAAACTTCCTGTCATTGCTATGTCGGCTCATGCCATGAAGGGCGATAAAGAAATAAGCCTTTCGCACGGCTTGAACGATCACATCACAAAACCCATTGACTTGGATATGCTTCACAAAACTCTACGTTTTTGGATTCTTAAAAGCCAAAAGCATTAGGGTTGGTTTTTGGAGATTTGAAGATTTGGCTTTTTAGTCGGCACTGAAAAAGACACTAAGCATTTGAAATTGAAAACCTTTTAGCCTAAAATACGCCAATAAAATTGCAAGAAAAATGAGTATGGAATACGAATTTCTGGCAATTTTATGGAGCCAAAGAGATATTTTTCAGAGCCGGCTACCAACATTTTTGCGAAAGCAAAAATGTTGCGCCACGAAAAATAAGCCAGAACTTGCTTCTGGCGTCTGCGAAGCAGTATTTGGAGGGGGCGTGCCTTTCTGAAAAGCGCATGAAAATGCCTTTTTCAGTGTCGACTTTTTAGAAGCTTAGTTTTTGGGGATTTCTTTGAATGTGAAATGCTAACTCTCATTCAAAGAAAAACCCAAACCAAATCTAAAAACCGAATCTCCAAAACTCGTCCACAAAAGCTATTTCCCTATACTCTTATTCCAAAGTCTCACTGGCATCAATGCCACAATGCTTAGCGACACCAAGGCCATAGTCTTTATGTGCCTTTGCGCAATTTCTGATATGGCGCAATTTAATTTCATGCGGCACGCCCTTCATTTCGCCTGCTGTATTAGCAAAAAGCCTTTCTTTTTCTTCATCACTCAGCAAGTTAAATAAAGCGGTCACCTGAAAATAATATTGGTCATCATCTTCACGGAAGTCATATTGATAGGCCGCTCCGTTAAGGTCAAGGGCAGGCTCTTTAAATTCTGGCTGTTCTTGCCAAGCACCAAAGCTGTTGGGCTCATAAGGGGCTTTTCCGCCAAAGTTTCCGTCAACACGCATGGCACCGTCTCTGTGAAAGAAATTCACAGGACAACGAGGCTTGTTTACGGGGATTTGATGGTGATTTACGCCCAAGCGATAGCGTTGGGTGTCGGCATAAGAAAAAAGACGCCCTTGCAACATTCTGTCTGGCGAGAAACCAATGCCTGGGACGATGGCCGCAGGATTGAAAGCCGCCTGCTCAACATCGGCAAAATAATTTTCAGGATTGCGATTGAGCTCAAGCACGCCCACCTCAATAAGAGGATAGTCTTTCTTAAACCAAACCTTTGTCAAATCAAAAGGATTGTAAGGCAAGGCCTTCGCTTGTTCTTCTGTCATGATCTGCACAAAGAGCTTCCACTTGGGGAAATCACCAGCTTCAATGGCTTCATAGAGGTCACGAATATGGCTTTCTCTGTCATTAGCGATGATGGCGGCGGCTTCTTCATTGGTCAGATTTTTGATACCTTGCTGGCAAACAAGATGGAACTTTACCCAATGACGCTCGCCCTTTGCATTGATGAAGCTAAAGGTATGACTGCCAAAGCCGTGCATGTGCCTAAAACTTGAGGGAATGCCTCTGTCGCTCATGACAACGGTGACTTGATGCAGGGCTTCGGGGAGAGATGACCAAAAGTCCCAGTTGTTTGTCGCACTGCGCATTCCTGTGCGTGGATCACGTTTTACAGCATGATTGAGGTCAGGAAACTTTAAGGGATCACGCAAGAAAAAGACAGGCGTATTGTTGCCAACAAGATCCCAATTGCCTTGTTCTGTGTAAAATTTTACAGCAAAACCACGAATATCACGTTCGGCGTCAGCCGCCCCACGCTCACCAGCTACAGTTGAAAAACGGATAAAGACTTCTGTCTCTTTGCCGATTTCGCTAAAAAGCTTAGCGCAGGTGTACTGTGTAATGTCATGCGTTGTTGTGAATTTTCCAAAGGCTCCGCCGCCTTTTGCGTGCATACGGCGCTCGGGGATAACTTCTCTGTCAAAGTGTGCCAATTTTTCCATGAGCCATATATCTTGTAAAAGCACAGGGCCTCTTGGGCCTGCCGTTGCGGAATTTTGATTGTCTGCTACAGGGGCGCCATTGACGGTGGTCAAAAATTCAGGTTTTTTACTCATATTGTCTCCCAAGTGTAAAAGTATTCATAGAACTGTACACACTTCCCTAGCAAGAATGACTACTATTAAGAGTATGCCTTTTCCTTTTTTTTAGCAAGTATAAATTGCTACTTTCTGTGGCTATTTTTCATTCAAGAAAATTTCTTCTTGCACGCTAAAAAAAGGCGAGGAAAGGGAGATATTGTGCAAATGATAGTGCTCGTCTTTTTTTGGAAGTATTTCAGCGTCATAGAGGCTGTCAAAGACAAGGGGATAGCCGATAGAAGCAAGATGCGCTCGTATTTGGTGTCTGGCACCAAGGAAGATTTGGCAAAGCACAAGGCTTGTTTTTCTGGGAAACATTTCAGGAAGATGAGGGCAAGAGCCAACAGGGAAATTTTCCAAACATTTTACATGCGTATGACGCAAAATGTCAGGATTGTCATAGGGCAAAACACGACTTTTTTTGCGTTTTTCGGTGTCGAGGGCAGAGCGGACTGTCTGCTCTGTTGAAAAAAAACCTTCAACAAGGGCGAGATAGTGCTTTTCTATTTGTCCTAAGCTTTCCGCCTTACGCCATTTTGCTTCTGCCTCCTTTGAAAAAGCAAGCACCACAAAGCCGCTTGTGTATTCATCAAGGCGGGTGAGCAAGATAGGCTTTAGGTCTTTCTCATTTTTCCAAATACGCTTATATAAAAGGCTTTCGAGTGAAGGACTGCTTGAGCCAGCAAGATGACTTGTATGCAAACTAACGGGCTTTTTTACCACGACAAAATCGTCGTCTTCATAGACGATGGCAATGTCAATAAAAGCTTCTTCACAAAAATTTCGAACACAAAGCTCTTGGCCAGCACGCACCTTTGTCCCTGGCCTTGCTTCTTTCCCGTCAAGGCACACAAGGCCTTTTTCGCACAAACGCCGCCTTGCCCTTAGCGAACTTTCTGGCAATAAGAGAGCGACTAGAGCGTCTAAGCGCAAGCCTTCTTGTGCGCTATCAATAAGGCATTTTTTCTCTGTATTATTCATTGGTTGTGCACACATTTATTCAATGAAGCCACTATCTTCTTGCAAAGAAGAGCCACTGGCTGCTGCCCTTGCCAGCTCATCGCACCTTTCGTTCTCAACATGGCCGTCATGCCCTCTGATCCATTGCATAGTCACTTTGTGTTTCTTGAGCAAGGGGACCATTTCTTCCCATAAATCTCTGTTTTTAACAGGTTTTTTTGCGGAATTTATCCAATTTTTCTTTTGCCAAGAAGTCAACCAGCCCTTTTTAACGCTGTCACACACATAGCTTGAGTCTGAATACACCGTCACGACACAGGGCTCTATAAGCAGTTTTAAAGCCTCTATTACGGCGATAAGCTCCATGCGATTGTTTGTTGTGCGCTTGTAGCCGCCTGATAAGATTTTTTCATGCTCTTTATAGCGCACAATGCTGGCCCAGCCCCCCGCCCCAGGATTTCCAAGGCAAGAACCGTCTGTAAAGGCTTCAATTTCTTTCATTTTTCTTCCATTCTGTTGTTTACTTTGACAATAAAGCTTCAATGCCGTCTAAGGCCTTTCCAAGGCATTGCGCTGGCGGGCTTTCAATCGCACAAGTATTGAGTTCTGTAGTCAAAAATCGCAAAGACTCTTCTGGGATAGCCCTCTTCACCAAGGGCGGCACAGTCACCATTGCCTGGCCTAGCTTTGGCGCAAAGGCAATGTAGAGGGTATTTGAAGGGATAGAAGAGGCATAAACGCCCTCTGGTTCGACTTCCATTTTCACATCAAAGCCCCAACTTTCTTCTAACTGCCTTGCCTTGGCGACAAGCACTTTTTTTTCTTCACTTGTCATCAAATCAGACAAAGAAGCAAAAACTGTTCGTTCATTGATTTCTTCAAAGCGTCGCTCAAAATTAAACCAAAAAGCCACAGCACAGGCGATGATTACGCCGACAAAGCCAAACATTCTGATGAAATATTGCAGGCCATGCCCTTGAATAAGGGGCCCTGCCTCTCTTTTTTTTGACCTTCTAAAACGCATGATACACTTCCTCTTTATCCCTTTGCCATCTCTTCAATCCAAGCAAGCAAAGGCTTTTCCATGCAATCCCGAATGGCTTGAAGCGCTTCTTCTGAAGCGGCCTCATAACGTGTCACAATGGCCGCCTGCGTATTGGACGCCCGAATAAGGCCCCAGCCCTGTGGAAATTGCGCCCGAACGCCGTCTATTGTGCTGCATTCATAGAGTTTTTTGAAATGTTCTTGGGCTTTTTTGACCACAAGAAACTTTGTCTCTTCTGAACAAGCAAGGGATATTTCGGGTGTCGTGTACATCTTTGGCCAATCTGGCAAATTCTCAAGTTTTTCGCCTTTTTCGGCAAGGTCTGAAAGCAAGGCCACCATGCGAGCGGCACTGTAAATGGCGTCATCAAAGCCATACCAATTGTCTCTAAAAAAGATATGCCCAGACATTTCACCAGCTAAAGGCGCGTCAAGCTCTCGCATTTTTGCCTTGATAAGCGAATGCCCTGTCATCCACATAAGGCCAATGCCGCCACGAGCGTTCACAAAATCAAAGAGGCAAGAGGAACATTTCACATCACCAATAACAATGCTCTTTGGCTTGCGCTGTAGCAATTCTTCTGCATAAATGGCTAAGAGCTCATCGCCAAAAAGCAAACGCCCCTTTGCATCCACAAGGCCAAGACGGTCACCGTCACCATCAAGACCAAGGCCCATATCCGCCCCGATTTCCATAACCCTTGCAATACAGTCTTGCATATTTGCCAAGACAACAGGATCTGGATGATGATTGGGGAAGAGGCCGTTTGGCTCGCAATACAAACGGTCAACCTCTGCGCCCATAGCCTCAAGAATATCGGCGCATAAATCGCCCCCCATGCCATTGCCCCCATCAACCACAACACGCATAGGGCTCTTTAAGCGAAAACGCCCGACAACATCTTCTTTATATGAAGGAAGCACATCAAAGGTCGAAGCCATGCCATGCCCTGAAGCAAAGTCGCCTTTCTCCATAATCTCTCGAATTTCTTGGATTTGATCGCCGTGCAGCGTGCCTTCGCCAGCCCAAATCTTAAAACCATTATAAGGCGAAGGATTGTGGCTTGCTGTGATCATCACACCGCCCTGTTTTTCAAGGCAAAGCACGGCATAATACAAGACAGGGCTTGGCACCATGCCGATTGAGACAACATCAACACCTGTCTCAAGCAGGCCCTTGGTCAAAGCTTCATGATAGGCAGGGGAGGAAGCACGGCAATCATAGCCTAGGACCATTGAGCGAATGCCCTTTTGTACATAAAAAGTGCCGACAGCCAAGCCAAGGCGGTACACCCAAGCTTCATCAAAATCAATATCGACAAGGCCCCGAATATCATACAGGCGAAAAACAGACGCTTTACTCATACATTCAACCTCATTAAAAATAACTGTACTGCAAAATATTGTGTTTTTTAAAAAAACACAATCTCTCAAAGCCGTCTAAAGCACTTGACCGAACAAGCTTTATCCCTTATTGTCTTTGCATGAGCTGGGACTGGGATAAATTACAAGAAAAAAGGCAAAGGCAATCGTGGGGTCAACAACCCAAAGGTGAGGAACCACCACGTCAAAACAATAATGAGCAGCAAAAAAAGGAACAAGAGCGAAAGCCTTTTCCCACGCCGCCAAGAATTAAAGTACCCTCAAACTTCAAAGCTTTCAAGTGGATTTTGTTGGTTCTCGTACTTATTTGGCTTGCATCGGGCATTTTTATTGTCAATCCCGATGAACAAGGCGTCGTTTTGCGCTTTGGTAAATATGTCCGCACGGTAGACGCTGGGCCGCATTATGCCCTGCCCTTCCCCATTGAGACGGTTTATCGCCCAAAAGTTACGCAAGTGCAACGCATTGAGGTGGGCTTTCGTTCTATAGGCAATGCCAATACTTTTCAACAAGGGCAATTGCGCACTGTGCCTGAAGAAGCCGCTATGCTGACGGGCGATGAAAATATCGCCAATGTGCAATTTAGCGTACAATATCAAATCAAAAATCCTTTACAATATCTTTTTAATATCGCCAATCCGACAAATACCATCAAGAGTGCCGCCGAATCGGCCATGCGTGAAGTCATTGGCAATTCAAAGATCGATTCTGCCCTCACCGACGGAAAACTTGAAATCCAACAAGAAGCAACAAAGCTTTTGCAAGAAATTTTAGATCGTTATGAATCTGGGATACGCGTCATCGCTGTGCAAATGCAAGACGTCAACCCACCAAAAGAAGTTATTGATGCCTTTAAAGATGTCGCTTCTGCAAGAGAAGACAAAAGCCGCATCATCAACGAAGCAGAAGCCTATCGCAGCGAAATCATTCCAAAAGCTCGCGGTCGTGCCGCTGAAATCCTCAATCAAGCAGAAGCCTATAAGGCCACTCGCACACAAGAGGCAAAGGGCGATGCCAACCGCTTCCTCGCCATTTTAGCCGAATACAATAAGGCAAAAGATGTGACGAAAAAACGCCTCTATTTTGAAGCAATGGAAGACATTCTTTCAAAGCCTGGCATGGAAAAAATTATCCTTCCAGAAAGTACATCAGGCCGTGCTTTGCCTTTGCTTCCTCTCTTTTCAGGTAACAATACACAGGGGGGAACACGCCCATGAATAAAGGCTTTTTGACCCTTGCCTTCTTTATTTTCCTTGGCCTTTTGGCCTTGCAAAGCTTCTTTGTTGTTCACCAAACAGAACAAGCCATCGTCGTGCAGCTTGGTGACCCACTTGATAAAGTGTACGGCCCCGGGCTACATTTTAAGATACCTTTTATTCAAAATGTGCTGACCTTTGATTCACGCATTCTTGATTATGACGCACGCTCGGCTGAAGCCCTGACCTCTGACAAAAAAGCCATTGTGCTTGACAATTATGCCCGCTGGATAATCAAAGATCCCTTGCAATTTTACCGTTCTGTGCGCTCTTTTGCTGGGGCGCAGGCCCGCCTTGATGACGTTGTGTATTCACAATTACGCGCTATCGTTGGCCAGCACACCCTTACCGAAGTTGTTTCAAGCAATCGTATCTTTATCATGCAAGAAGTAACAAAGTTGACTTCTGAAATCATGAAGCAATACGGTATTGAAGTGGTCGATGTGCGCATTAAAAGGACGGATTTGCCAAAAGAAAATCAGCTGGCCATCTTTGGACGTATGCGAGCAGAAAGAGAACGCCAAGCCAGACAGTACCGCTCTGAAGGTGTTGAAGAATCAACAAAACTTCGCTCTGCCGCCGATCGTGAACAAGCTGTCATCATGGCAGATGCCCAAAGAGAAGCCCTTATCTTACAAGGTGAAGCAGACGCCGAAGCAGCTAAGATTTATTCTGAAGCCTTTGCGCAATCACCTGAATTTTATGAATTTCAACGTGGTCTTGAGACACTCAAAAAAGTCTTTGACGGAAAAACTCGCATAATCATTGAAGACAATGATCCAATTCTCAAGCCTTTACAGCGATAGCACTTATGAATGAAATGGTAAAGATTTACGCAAGGCTTTTTAAGGCTCTTAACGTCCAAACACAGGCGGCCTTGGGAAAGAAGCTCAATATCACTCAACCGAGCATCTCTAAGGCCAGAAAAGACGGCAGGATTCCTCAAAAATGGCTTGATAAGGCGCTTACTCTTTACAATGTCAATCCACAATGGGTCATGCAAGGCCTTGGCCCACGCCTGCTTTCGCCTGCGAGCAATGCAGGTGGCTTTGATGCTTTACCTTTAAAAAATGAAGGACAAGCAAGCGAAAGCCTTGCTTGTCTTGAGGAAAATACCCTTTCATCTGCGCAAAAACGACAAGTCTTTAGCTGTCAGTGCAAATATGAAGACGGTGTTGACTTCCCTGAACTTATCCCTTTATTTAGCGACTTTTTCCCACAGCAATTTGCCAAGGAACACTTGTGCATCCTTTATTATGAGCTTCCTTTTTTTGAGCCAACTGTCATGCAGGGCGCTTATGTAGCGATTGACACACAAAAGACCTATGTGCATTGCGGAAAAATCTATGCCATTTTCAGCCCACTTGAAGGGCTTAGCTTAAAGAGAGTTTTGCCAAGCCCAGATGATAGCGGCTATATTCTTCGTGTTGACAATGATTTGTCTCAAGACATTATACTTTCAAAAGAACTTTTAGAAAAAAGGCTTTTTGGCCAAGTTGTATGGGTGTGTCAATATGTATAAAATAAGGCCTTTTGTAAAACGTTCTCTTGCATGTTTTTGCCTTCTTACACTTTTTGCCTGTGCGCCTTCTCAGCCAACAAGCAAAAAGCCTCTTCCTGTCTTTGTTATCGCCCCAAACTGGAAACCTCTTTACAACCGCCTTAAAAATGACAAAATTTCAACAAGGGTCTTGCCAGAATATTTTGATTTCTTGGGCGAAAAACCTTCAGAAGTGCCCATGGGTACAAAGATCAAAGAACTCTATTCTTATGGCTATGGGAAAAAACATAAAACTCCAGAGCCGCCAAAAAAAGTTGAACAAAAAGAGCCGACTAAGCCAAAAACACAGGCCAGGCCGCCAAGAAGGACCGGCCCACCTGTCTATCGCAATGTGGTCACAGACGCCAATGCCGCTCTTTGCCTTGAGTACTTAGAAAAACACAAAGAAGCCTTTGCTTTAATGGAAGAAAATACAGGTGTGCCGCCTAGCGTTATTGCGGCCTTGCTCTTTGTAGAAACCCGTCTAGGTAAAGTGCTTGGAAAGGAATCGGCCTTTAAAACCTTAGCCAGCATGGCGGCCTCTAATGAACCCAAATACATTACTAAAACTCTAGAGACCTTGCCGGGTATAAACCTCTACCCTGGCTGGCTCAACAGGACTTTGCAAAAAAGATCTGATTGGGCTTATAATGAATTGGTCGCTCTTTTGCGTTTTAGTGAAAAGAACAAACTCGATCCACGCACCATGCCCGGTTCTGTTTATGGGGCTATTGGGATTTGTCAATTCATGCCTTCAAATTTGAGTATTTTTGCGGCCGATGGCGACAATAATGGCAGAATCGACCTTTTTGTTGACGCCGACGCTATCGCTTCTGCCGCCAATTACCTAAAAAGGCACGGCTGGAAGGAAAAACTCACAAGAGCACAACAACACCGTGTGATAAAAAGGTACAATCATTTGAATATTTATGCCAATACCATCTTGGCCCTAAGCGATCATATCAAGAAAATTGGGAAGAAGTAGGGCGCAAATTGGCTTTAACGTACTGTTTTTTTTGATTTTTATGAAGGGGAACTTCCTCTCAAAGAAAATCCCCCAAAACCAAAAGCCTAAAAAATCCAATCCTTATTCCCCTTCCCCTTCTGCTTCTTGCTCTTTCTTTTGTAATTGCAAGGGGATAAAGGGCTGATTTTCACTGTCTATTTGCGGAATTTGCATTCCAAGCCTTGCTTGCAAATTGATAAGAATTGGCCCAGTAAGGTTGACCTGCGCTCTTTCTGGCGTATCTTTTGGGACGCTCACCGTCGCAAGAACAGACAAATCTTCAACATTCTTTGCTTCTAAAATACTCTGCTCGGCATCAGAGACCTTTACGATATAATTTTCTGTAAACAAATAAGGATTGACAACCAAAAGGCCAAGAGCTGTCTCATCAAGACTTTGCAAAAGCATAAAGGGCGAACCTTCTTCAAGGGCAATAAGCATAAAACGATTGCTCGTCGTAAAACCGATAATGCCGTGTGGAAAGTGCAAGACCTTTTCTTCGTCAAAGTCGCATTCGCCAAAGCGTGTTTGAATTATTTTTTGTGTGTTTTGTTCCATAAGGCTGTTACCATCAGTACGTCTGCATTGTTAGAGAGAATAGACCTTTTGTTTTCTTCTTGGACTCGTTTGTACACCTCTTCACGGTATACAATCATGTCCTTTGGCACATCAAGCCCAAGTTTCACCTGCTTGCCTTGAACACCAAGCACGGTCACACGAATATTGTCACCAATGCAAAGTGTTTCTCCAAGTCTTCTTGTTAAAACCAACATATTTTCACCTGTTTATAAAATGCTATAAACGCTAAACCTACATATAATTGAGTAAGCTCATCTGCATAATCTGTGAGGAAGATTGCAAAACCGCATTATAGGCCGTTTTTTGCTGTGTAAGCTTTACGGTGAGTTCTGCAACATTCACGTCTTCAATGGCGCTAAGGCGGGCTGTTTGGTTCAATGTTTGTGAACTGAGCATCTGAATATTGATTTCAATGCGATTGACCTTGCCAGCTATTTGCGCTGCAGAAGATGTAACAGTTTTGTGCGAAACTTTCAAGTCCTCAACACAGTCACCAATACCTTCTTGATTGTTCGTTTCAAGATAGCCGATAAGCTTGCCAACCGTCTCAAAAAGATTGCGTTCATCGCCATCATACATGGCCTCAAGCGAATTTGAATTGTTTGGCTGATAAAGGCCGCCAAAAATATCCTTGCCCACATTGGTTACGGTCATGTATTCATTTTCAAAAATTTCGTACTCAAGTTCAGTGCGTTGCGGCTTGACGATCACTTGGGCAGCTGGGGGAATAAGATTGTCGCTGATTGTGCCATCTGGCAAAACAGCGTCATAATCCATATCCATATAACCGCCAGCAATAACAAGTCGCATGGTCGTATCGCCTGGTGCGCCATTGTCAAGCGGCAAAACTTCTGTTGTGGCTGTTGTCCATGTTTGACCGCCATCGGTGCTGTATTTGTATTCATGCTCATTGTCTGGTGGCGTTGATACAGACATATCTATGCCATCAGGAAATTGTACAAGCACGTCTTTATCAAGAGAACCTGTCACATTGGAGCTTATAGAAGAAGGGATCAAAACTGTGCCGTATCTGTCAACTACAGGCTCAGCATTGTCGTCATAGCCATTGTAAATAGCGGTTGGGCGCACATAAAGCTCTGTGCCATTTGTTTCATCGCTCCCTGTATTTGGGGGCTTTGTTGGGTCGTAAGGCGAAACCAAGGTGCTTTTCCCTTCGGGAACAGACACAATGGCCGCGCCCACCTGAAAAGATTCATCTCCCGCCTTGATTGTGCCTGTATTCCAGGTTTCGCCACCGTCTTCTGTCCATTCATAAGTGATATCGGCGCCAGTAGCCGCATTTTGTGGAATGCGGATAGGATTGAGGGCAGGATCTTGCTCGGGAAAGCGCACCATAGCCGTGTTGTCAAGCGAACCTTCTACCTGAAAGACCACTTCGGCAGATTTAAGGTGAATTTGTGTGCTTGTTGTATCGGTAATAAGAGCGTCATTTGCGCTTGTTGTGATTGTGGCTGTCTGTCCAGCGGGGACTGTTAAAGTAGCGTCGCCCAAAGTAAAGGTGCTTTCACCAGCAAGGACTGTGCCTGTTTTCCAAGTCTTTCCGCCGTCTTCTGTCCATTCAAAATTGGCATCAACCGCAGGGGGAATGGTGACTGTTGCTGCCCCGCCATTTTGCCCTGTAGGAAAGCGAATGATGGTGTCTTCATTTATTTCACCAACAGCGGTGATTTCTGTGCCAATTCCCGGGCCAGTGCTTGTGGTGTCAAGACCTGGATCTTGTGCTGTCACACCAAGGCCCATATCAAAGGCGCTTTCGGTATAATTTTGTCCAGCAAAGATACTGCTGCTATTGGCTTCATGGCGTGAATTGGCAAGATTGAGCAAAGAGCCCATAAGCTCTCGCACTTCTTCAGAAATAATTTCACGTTCTTCGGCTGTATATGAACCGCTAGCCGCTTGTTCGGCGAGTTCTTCAATGCGGGCAATAGTTGTTGAAGTTTGGTCAAGAATGCCCATGGCTGCAGTCAACCAACCTTCTGCCGTATCGGTATTGGTTTCGTATTGGGCTGTGATTGAAAGAGAATCACGATAGGTCAAGATATGCGCCATGCCCGCAGGATTGTCAGAGGGCTTGTTGATGGCTTTTTGTGTTGCGGATTGCAAGTTTGAAGTCATCAAATCAGACAAGGTCGAATTCATGCCATAGAGCATGGAAGTGTACATTGTTTGTTGAGTAATACGCATACATTACCTCGGGTATTATTGTTTCAAACCAAGCAAAACTTGCATCATTTGGTCTGCTGTTGTGATGAGCTTTGCGGCTGCTGTATAAGAATGCTGAAAACGTATAAGGCTTGCCATTTCTTCATCAAGGTTTACACCTGAATAAGAATTGACTTGATCGCCAAGGTCTTTGGCAAGGGCGGTATTGTAGTCATTGTTATACAGGGCAGTTCTTGTGTCTGCACCAACGCCGCCAACAATCTTTCCATAAAAACTCGCAAAGGTGCTTGTTGAACTTTCCCAACCTGTATCAAAGGTGATTTCAGCATGGACAAGAGAGGCGATAAAAGAGGCTGTTCCGCCGTCACCGTCTGTTACAAGGCCGTTATTGTTAACAGAGCCCGAATTGATAAAGGCCAAGTTTTCGCTAAGTCCTTCTTTTACAGAAATTTCTTCTGCATTGTCGCCTTGGAAGAAGGTATTTACACCAAAAGAAGCCAATAGACCTGTGCTGTCTTCACGCACAACAAAATTGTGATCGCCAATAGCTGTAAGCTGTAACTTGCCGTCTACCATATCGGCACGAAGATAGCCCGCATAGGTGGCATTTATTGCCGCTTCCACATCGTCATAGCTGTGGATTTCTGGGTCAAACATTTGAATACCTTCGGCATCGGGATCAAGGCCGAGGGGGTCTATATTGAAATCAAGAGCGACTGGCGCGCCTTCAACAGGATTGCCGTTTTTGTCATAAATTTGAAAACCGAGATTGCCGACTTCTAATCTGTCATAATAGCCAAGGCCAGAGGCTGAATTGGCAAGAGGAAGGTCGGCTCTTTCAAGCTCTACTGTGCCCAAGATGTGCGTAAGGCCTTCGGTACTTGCGCCTTGGCTGTGGGCTTTGTTGACTTCCCAAATAAGATTGGCACTGAGTTCATCAAGCTGGTCAATGTATTCTCCAACATGTTGGTCACGCACGGCAAAGTACGCTGCGAGTTTGCCACCTGTCACACGGTCAACATTTTCTGTGCCGTCGTTAAAGGCTTGTGGAGTGATGTTCATTGGATCGCTTGTGGGCGTATTCCAAATAAGCATTGTTTTTGGAATCACTTCAAAGCGGTCGCCTGCACCTAGCTTTGCTGTGTCGGCAGTGAAGGTGATATTTAAGTCTTTTACCTTAACAGGGTCAGTTGTATTGTCTGGGATTTCAACATGATATTCTGTGCCGTCTTCATTGCGCATCCATGTTTTGCCACCATCAAGAGAAACACGCATTGTGGCATTTGTGCCGCTTGCATAGTCGTAAGGCTTAACGACTTCAAGCACATATTCATAGGCGTCTGTGCCTTCAAATTCAATTGTGCCTTCATAGGCAGAATCGGGCATGAGGGCGTTTTCAACACGGCCAGCGGCTGTTTCAAGGCTATAAACATGGCCTTTTTCTAAAAGAGTATGTCCAGCACTTGTGGTGATACGCATATCACCAGAGCCTTTATCATAAACTTCAATATCAATGTAAGCGGCGAGCTTACGTACTTCAAGATCACGTTGATCGAGCAGCTGATTGGCATTGCTTTCTCCGGGAATATCGGTTTCAGCAATCTTCATATTGATGTCAGCGATAGTTTCTAAGATTTCATTGACTTCGCGCACACCTTGCTCAATATAGACGTCCATTTCTGCTTGTGTTTCAGTCAAGGTATTTCTGGCGTCACGAATAAGAGAGGCAAGCATTGTCGCATTGCTGAGCAAATGTTCTTTGCTTGCGCTGTCGCTTGGTCTGTCTGCTAGATCTTGCCAACTGTTAAAAAAGTCTGACATCGCCGCAGAAATACCGTGTCTGTCGGATTCGTTAAAGGTGCTCTCAACAGAGCTCATAATGAGGGATTGCTCAGACCAGCGGCTGTGCGGAGAGAAGCGTTCAAGATAGGCGTCTTCGACAAAGCGGTTAAATTGCCTTTCGATTTCTTTGATGTCAACGCCTGTACCGATTTGCCCACCATGCGCCGTAATGGAAATATTCGTTTCAAAGACAGCTATTTGTCGTGAATATCCAACGGTATCAACATTGGCAATATTATTACCAACAACGTTGATAGCCGTTTGTTGGCTAAGCAGAGCGCTTTTCCCGATATTCAATAAGGTATTCATTTAGAGACTCCCAGAAATGATAGCCGCTTGTGGTTTTTGTGAGGCCGCATAGTGCCCTTTGCGTCCATAAGTATTGTCTTTTGGAGGCTGGACTTGCTTGTGTAAGAAAGTCAATAATTTGTCGCTTTGGTCAAGAAGAGCTAGGGAAAGCTCGGCATTTTGCGAAGCTTTTTTGGAGCAATACTGCTCACCATCGTCAATAGCTTGAAAAAGAGCAGAAAGTTCGGCCTTTTCTTCATCAAGCTGCATAGCGATATAGTCTTGCAAACGTCCGCCACCAAGCATGGTGATGATGGAATTTTTTTCTCTGACCAATTGGCGGATAAGCTCATGAATAGACATTTCAAGAGACATGACTTCAGCTGTTTCGCCTTTAACCATAAGGTCAAATTCTTCATCAAGTAAAGAAGCGAGAAGAGCGAGGGCTCTTTCTTGGCGGTGAAGGGTATTGTAAATAAGGTCGTACATATGAAACCTCTGCTGTAAAATTTGCCTGTTTTGTGTATTTATCGTCTACTGCTAAAAATTATGCAAAAACTGTACCTAATGACAGTCTATAGTGAAGTATTGAGGGTTATAGAAGGGGTCATAAGTGAGCCTTCTTCATCTCTTTGCCCCATTGTAAAAGGGCTTGGTGGCATGGTCAGGCTTGAGGCTGGCCTGTGTTGGCCATAGAGATTGCCGCCTGCTGCCGGGCTATTTGAAGCTTGATTGCCCAAAGTCCTTGCTTCTGGAATGCTCGTAAGACCGCCCTGCCCTTGTGTCTTTGAAACATAAATGCTTTCTAAGGTATCAGAAAGTGTCGGCTCTTTTGGGGCTTCATAAGCAATGACTGTGTCTTTTGCATAGGGCGCAAAAGGTACGTCAGCCGAAGCAAGTGGGCCTTGCGTACCAAGCGGGACAGTACCAGAAGCAGTACCAGAAACATTACCCGGCACCGTCATCTGTGTCACCTGTCTGCTGATCGCCCTGCCATTTTCAGCACTACCCACAAAGGTCTGGCGGGTGATGGTGATTTGCTTATCCGCACTTTGCCTTGCCAAATCGTCAAGAGCTGCCTGCACAACAGGGGGTGTTGAGGCCGCAGAGTTCAAAGTCTCTTGACCAGCACCAAGAAGGGCTTCGCCTTCACTTGGGGCAGGTGTGTCATAGATGCTCTCTTCTGCTTTCACTTCTTCGTTAGATGCGGCCATAAGCGGAGCAGGTTCAATAGTTAAGGGTGTCCTTTGCATGGACCTTGCCGCCACATCAGAAGCTGAATGTAAGTTGCGAGAAAGCTGTGACATCATCATATCGGTCAGGCCAATACCGCCAGAACCCGCAATGCTCTTGCTCAGCTCTTGGTCGTACATACCTTGCCAAAATTTTTCTTCTTTGCTTCCTGAAACAAGGCCGTCTTCAGGCAAAGAAGCCCGCATGCTTTCCCACATTTTTTGAATGAAGATAGCCTCAAAGCCTTCACAAGCTTTGCGGAGCTTTTTTTCTTTTTCGATATCTGCGCCCGCATTAAGATTTGTTTGTGCTTGGCGAGACAATTGTTCTGCCTGACTGCTTGCCAGTTGAGATTGTGCCATAGAGGCATCAGCGATAGGTACGTTCATCATATCACCTCAAGTTCTGCGTGCAAGGCACCAGCGGCCTTTAGGGTTTTTAAGATAGAAATCAGGTCTCTTGGTGTTGCGCCAATGGAATTTAAGCCGTCAACAAGTTCTTGAAGGGTCGCCCCTTCCATAACGTGCAGGCGGCGTTGTTCTTCGGTGACTGCAAGGTCGGTTTCTGGAGTAACAACAGTTTGCCCTTGAGAAAAAGCACCAGGCTGTGAAACTTGTTGGGATTCTTGGATAACGACTTGCAAATTGCCGTGTGCAACAGCCACCTGTGAGAGTCGAACGCCCTGCCCCACAACTATCGTGCCTGTACGTTCATCAACAACGACTTTTGCAACAGATTGCGGTGTGACTTCCAAATTTTCCACAGAAGCAATAAGGGGGACGAGATTTCCCTGATAGGTCGGAGGAATGTCAATATGCACACTTTGCGCATTTAAAGCCTTGGCATAGGGGCCGTTTAGGCTGGCATTTAAGCGTTCAACAACTTGCATGGTCGTGCTAAAGTCTTCATTGTTCATATGAAGCGTAAGGAAATTTTGCTGATTAAAATCAAAAGGCACGGCTCTTTCAATAGAGCCACCACCGGGGATCGTGCCTACGGTTGTTGAATTTTTTTGCGCACTTGCTGCTGCTCCACCTGCAGAAAAACCGCCAATGGCCAAAGAACCTTGTGCTAAAGCATAGGTCTTTCCGTCAATACCTTTTAAAGGCGTTTGCAATAAAACACCGCCCTGCAAAGATTTTGCGTCACCAATACTTGAAACTGTCACGTCAACGGCCGCACCGGGCTTTGCCGAGGCTGGCATCTTTGCGGTGACCATTACGGCCGCAACATTGCTTGGCTCAATATCTTCTGGGTCAACGGCAATGCCCATTCTTTGGAGCATATTGGCCATTGAGGTGCTTGTGAAAGGGGCGTCTCTTTGGTCACCTGTTCCGCCAAGGCCGACTACTAGGCCGTAGCCAACAAGCTGGTTGTCACGCACACCAGAAAAAACAGCGATGTCTTTGATTCGCACCGCTGCTGCAGGAAGAGCACAGAACAAAGCCAGTAAAAGTGGCAAAGTCCAAGAGAAAAATCTGTATGTAAAAGTTCTTGTGCGCATGGGACACCTCGCTCGAAGCATTCATTTTTTTGACACACAAAGTAAAAAAAGTGTGCCTTGTCGAGATGTATTCAAGAAATGTACCATAGCAAAAGAAAAGACATAAAACATTGTTTTTGCAAACAAAAAACCGCCCATCAAAAAATGACAGGCGGCCTTTTGTCAAATCAATGCCGGCGATTAAGACTTTGCAGAAAGTTTCTCCAAGACTTTTTCTATTTCTGGTGAAGAAAGAACATGCGGTCTTGTATATTCTAAGCCCAGTCCGCTTTTGTTTATCCAGCGTATTTTGGCTGTTGTCACAGTAAAGATCGTACTGAGTGGGCCGCCGGCTGTATGCAAACTGATAGTTGTTCCGATGGGAATATTGCCTGGCAAGGTATCGCCTTTAAGGCAAATGCCGTCATTGCTGATATTGACGATGGCGGTCATACCGCTACCAAAATCTTCACTTTCCCAGCGCAAGCTTGTCGGCTCGGTAAAGATATAACGAGTAGAATTGCGCCTCTCATCACACATTTTATTGATAATGTCACGAAGCACATTTGAAAGGTTGCGCAAGGTTGAAGTGTATTCTGTTGAGATCAGCATATTTTCTTGGGTTTGATTGGCCTGGCTGCTGATCTCTACAAGCATTTGCAAAGCGGCGTCAGATTCACGGCTTTGTGAAATAATCGCCTCTGAAATACTTTGTGTATTTTCAACCGTTGTCTGTGTGACCTGCCCAATACGCTGCAGACTTTCTTCTGATTTTTTGGCAAGTTCGGTAGTTTTTTGGCTAAGCTCCACAGAGGTCTTTGTGCTTGAAACAGAATTGCGCACATTTTCTTGAATGCTGTCAACAGCCATGTTGACCTCGCCAGTCGCTTCCATGGTTTTTTCTGCAAGTTTGCGTACTTCATCAGCAACAACGGCAAAACCACGCCCTGCCTCTCCGGCTCTGGCGGCTTCAATGGCGGCGTTAAGAGCCAGCAGATTTGTTTGATCAGCAATGTCTTTAATCAAATTCAAAATACGTCCGATATTTTCAGCAGACACATCAAGGCTCTTCATGTCTTCAGCAACTTGATTGATATGCTTTGAAACTTGATCAATGTAGGTAATGGTTTGCTCAAGAATATCAATACTGGCATCGGCTTCTCTGCGCACATCTTGCGCGGCTTCTTGTGTGCTTGCGGCTTCACTTGCCATTTGGCGCATACTTTCTGCCATCTGCTCCAAGCTGTTTGCAGAGACTTGAGAAGATTGTGTTTGTTGTTCGGCCATAGAGGCGGTATTTTTAAGCTGCTCAAAGAGTTTTTCAAGCTCTTGCATTTGTTGGCTTGAAATTCTATTGGCTTCGCTGGCAGACAGATAAATGCTGTCATTGAGCTTTTCGATTTGTTGTTTTTGAGCATACATTTCTGACAAATCACTATAAAGCGCAACAACACCGATCAATTCATTGTCCATGCCATACAAAGGCGAGGCATTGACATTAAAGAATCTTTCCATGCCGTCTCGCAAAACAACATTGATTTGCTCATCAAGAACACTTGTCTTTGTTTTGAGAATCCTGTCAAGGCGTGTTTCTCTGCTTGAATCGCCATACAAAATACTGCCTGTGCTTTGGCCAAGGCAATCCTTGGGTCTTCTTTTTTCATGCCAACAATCAAGCAGCATTTCGTTTACAAAAATCACCTTGCCATCAACATCACAAATAATACAAGGTATGGCTATGCCCTTCATAAGGGCTTGCGCCAAGCCCAAATTGGCCTTTAAATCTTTGACCATCAGGTTAAAGGAATCAGCAAGCTGCCCCATTTCGTCTTTTTGATCTAAGGCGACAGGACAAAAATTCCCTTGGGCAATATTTTTTGCCCCATTCATAAGGGTATTTATCGGCCTTGTGATGCTTGAGATGATCAAGAGCAAAAAGAGTGGAAAGACAACAAAGAAAGCAATGCCCGCCCCTATAAGCATCGTGGTGCTTTTGCGTATGAATGTAAGAATACTTTGAAGCAAAGAATCTGACTGGGCATCAGCAATTTCTTCTGCTTTTGCAAGGATGTCTTCAACTTGATGCAAAAGCGGAGCGGTCGTTTGCGTAAAGACCTGAACCGCAGCGTCTATATCTCCCTTGTCAAGCAATTCTTGAATAGTGCGAGCTGTTCTGTGTACTTCTAAATGTAGAAAATCAAGCTCTTTAAATAAGGGTTTAAGCGCAGGCAAGTCTTGTTCAACAAATTGCCTTGCGGGACTGTAAAACCATTTACCAAAAGAACATTGCCTTCCGTCCATAGCCACCGTGAGCTTTGATGTCTTTCTTTCAAGAAGGTGTTGCTGAACAGTTGAAGCCCACAAAGAATGCGCAAGGGCAGCGTCTGTTAGAACGGCTGAAACTCTTGGGCGATTAAGAACCTCTGCATCATCTTGCAGAGTATCAAAGGTATTAATAGTAAATGCAAGGATAAGTGCAAAACTCACCAAGGTTAAGGCCGTTAAGATACGTAATTTGTTACGGATTGAAACATTTTTCCAAGACATTGTTAGCGTCTCCTTGTTTTTTGACAGTAAGTCCAATGTTTTTTCCTAAAAACTTTGTACTTGTAAAATAAATAAACACTTTTTGCAAGCAAAAGAAAGCCTTGCAAAAAACTGCGTTAAAGCCCTGAAATTTTAATAGTTAAAGCTAGAAACTTTGGCGAGCAGTCGCCATCATGAGCTTTATTCTGTTGAGCTGATTGACCTCACTTGCTCCGGGGTCATAATCAACAGGCACAATATTTGCCTTTGGATAGCGGCGAGAAAGTTCACGAATAACGCCCTTGCCCGTTATGTGATTTGGCAAGCAGGCAAAAGGCTGCATACAAATGATATTTGGCACATCTGTTTGTAGCATTTCGACCATTTCTGCAGTTAAGAGCCAACCCTCACCCCCTTGATGCCCAAGAGACACAAGGCCCTTGCAAGACTCTGCAAGCTCATGAATAGTGGGAACATGCCCAAAGCGTGGATAATTTTTCAAAGCTTTGCGAATGATTTCACGCTTTTTTTCAATCCAGCGAATTGAGAAACGATTTTTTAAGGCCTTTAGGCTTTTAGCAAAAGAATGTCTTTTGAAGTCGATATTGTCATAGAGACAATACAGCATAAAATTCGCAAATTCTGTCGGCACAGCTTCTCCGCCTTCTGCCTCGATTACTTGAATGGTTTGATTGTTGGCGTCTGGGTGATATTTAATAAGGATCTCACCGACCATGCCCACTCGCGGTTTTTGTTCATTTGTAATAGGGACAGAGGCAAAATCGTGCAGCATGGCTTCGATATTGCGAGCAAAAAGCTTGTTGCCAAAATCGTGCAAAGAATTGGTGCAAATGTCCGACCATTTTTTATAAAGAGCGTCTGAAGCCCCGATGTGCGCCTCATAAGGACGAGTACGCAAGGTCAATTTTTCGATCATATCGCCATACAAAATGCCAAGGATCATACGCATAAGCATGCTTGTGCTGACAACAAAGCCTGGCTGTTCTTCTAACTGTACGGTATTAAAAGACAAAACAGGCACATGAGCCAGGCCGCTCTTTTGCAAGGCAAGACGAAGCAAGGCAATATAATTGCTAGCACGACAGCTCCCCCCTGTTTGCGAGATAAGCAAGGCTGTCTTGTCCATATTGTATTTTCCACTGCGCAAGGCACGCACAAGCTGCCCAATAACCATAATAGCAGGATAACAGGCGTCATTGTTGACAAAGCGCAAGCCTTCTTCGACATCTTCTTGGCTGGCATAAGGCAAAAGCTCTACCTTATAGCCCTCATGCTCCATGACTTTTTCTAAGAATTGAAAATGCACTGGCGACATCTGCGGGGCTAAGAAAGTATAGTCTTTGCCCATTTCTTGTGTAAATACAGACCTTTGCGAGGTATTCTCTTCACTTCCAAGCTCTTTTTGCCCAGCACAATCATTGCAATTTGTGCATTTTTCGACCCTGTCTTTTTTGTCTTGCTCTTTCAAGGCCTTGGCTCTTTGTTCTTGAACAGTTGCCAAAAGAGAGCGTATACGGATGCGCACACCGCCAAGATTTGCCCCTTCATCAATCTTTAAAAGGGTGTAGATTTTTTGGGCTTCTTCCAAAATTTCCTGCACTTGGTCCGTGCTTATGGCGTCAAGACCACAACCAAAGGACGTAAACTGCACAAGCTCAAGTTGTTGATGCTTGGCCGCAAAGGCCGCCGCCCTAAAGAGTCGTGAATGATAAGGCCATTGGTCCAAAATTCGCAAACTTTGGCTTTCTTGGTATAGATGGGCTATGCTGTCTTCAGTGAAAACAGTGGCCCCGTAATTACTTATAAGTTCAGGAATCCCGTGATGAATGGCGGGATCGATGTGATAAGGATGGCCGATAAGGACAATACCCGACCCCTTATTTTCTTCAAGTTCACGCAAGGCTTCTTCGCCAAGTCTTCGCAATTCTTGCTTAAAAGCAGCTTGGGCTTCTTCTGCGGCTTCTAGGGCTTTATTGATTTCTGCCTTTGAAACGCCAAAAGATTGTAAGCTCTTGTACAAGATAGCCCGCAAGGCCTTTGCTTCGTTCATATTAAGAAAGGGCGCAATAAGCTCAACTTGCTCTTCTTTAAGGCTGTTGATATTGAGCGGCAAAATCTCTGGATAGCCCGCAATAACAGGGCAATTATAACAATTGTCTGCATCGTCAAATTCTTGATATTCATGTGAAATACAAGGATAAAAAATGTGTTTGACGCCCTTATGGATAAGATCAACAATATGCCCATTTGCGAGCTTTGCAGGAAAGCACACCGATTGTGATGAAATTGTCTCAAGGCCTTTTGCATAAAGCTCTTTGCTTGAAGGGTCTGAAAGCACAATCTCAAAACCAAGAAAAGACAAAAAAGCCTGCCAATAGGGGTAGCGGTCAAAGATATTGAGCGCACGAGGGATGCCTATGCGGCCTCTCGAAGGGCTTTTTTGCGCAAGAGAAGGTCTTTCTTTAAAAAGCAGGTCGTACTTCTTTGCAAAGAGATTTGTGCTTTCTTTTGCTTTTTTGCTTGGCTCAGACTTGCTCGCCCCTCTCTCACAACGATTGCCTGTAATGTGCTGACCGTTTGGAAAGATATTGATCGTCAAAAGACAGCGATTTCCACAAAGATTACAGCGCCTTGTCTCTGCTTTATGGCTAAAACTTTCTAAGTCTTTTTGTGAGATGATACCGCTTTTTAAAGGCTCGCTAGGCAATACTTTTGCTAATGTCTTTGGGGTCTCACTTGCAAAAAGGGCCATACCATAAGCCCCCATAAGGCCAGAAATGTCGGGGCGAAAAACCTCGCAACCAAGAAGTTGCTCAAAGGCTCGCAAAATAGCGTCGCTCAGAAAAGTTCCCCCTTGCGCTACGACACAGCTCCCAAGATCCTCTGGTCCTGCCACCTTTATGACTTTGTACAGAGCATTGCGTATGACAGAATAAGCAAGGCCAGCGGCAATGTCCTCAAGCTCCGCCCCTTCTTTTTGGGCTTGCTTGATTTTTGAATTCATAAAAACCGTACAACGAGAACCAAGGTCTACGGGATTTTTTGCGCTAAGAGCAAGAGCAGAAAAGTCTTTTTTGTCGATCCCAAGCGACTTTGCATAGCTCTCAATAAAGACCCCACAGCCCGCAGAACAGGCTTCATTGAGCATGATTTTGTCAATAATGCCCTCTTTAATGTGCAGGCATTTCATGTCTTGTCCACCAATATCGAGGATAAAGCTGACACTTGGACAAAGGAAGTTGGCGGCCTTAAAATGCGCAATGGTCTCGACTTCTTCATTTTCAAGACCAAGTGCGGCCTTTAAAAGACCCGCCCCATAACCTGTCGCACCGGCGCTTGCAATATAGGCTTCTTTTGGTAATTGCGCATAGATTTCTTCAAGGGCTTTTTTTGCCGCAACAAGAGGCATGCCCCTGTTGTTATCATAAAAAGTGTAGGCAATGGCCCCTTCTGCATCTGTAAGCACAGCCTTAATGGTTGTTGAACCCGCATCAAAGCCCAAAAAAACAGGGCCTGAAAGTTCTTGCATGTTTTTTTTGGGGCTGGCTTCTTTTTTGTGCCTTTCGCTAAAGTCTTTAATGGCTTCTTCAGTCTCAAAAAGTGCGGGGAGACTTTGGCTTTCTTTTGTTTTGTCTTTGTTTATTGTTTTAAGCAAGGCAAGGATTTGCGGAAGAAAAATGCTGTCTTTTGTCTGTAAGCTCAAGCCTTCAAGTGCCGCACCGATGGCGACAAAATATTGGGCGTGTTCAGGAAAAACACTGTGTTCGGGGAAAAGTTTTAAAGATTCCTGAAAGCGTTTGCGAAGTTCAGAAAGAAAAAATAAAGGCCCGCCCAAGAAGGCAATCTTTCCCTCGATACTACGCCCACAAGCAAGCCCGCCAACAATTTGGTCAACAACAGCCTGAAAAATTGAAGCAGCGATGTCTTTACGGTTTGCCCCTTCGTTAAGCAAGGCCAAAACATCGCTTTCTGCAAAAACCCCACACCTTGAGGCTATGGGATAAATTGTTGAAAAATCTTTTGCAAGCTCATTTAAGCCTTGGGCATCGGTGTGAAGATAGGAAGCCATTTGATCAATAAAGGCCCCTGTCCCGCCCGCACAAGTCTCGTTCATGCGCTGTTCAATCGTATTGCCAAAAAAGGTGATTTTGGCGTCTTCTCCGCCAAGCTCAATAACGACATCTGTTTGAGGAATAATACTTTTTACGGCCTTTGTGCCTGCAATCACCTCTTGAACAAAGTGAAGACCAAGGCTTTTTGCCAAGGCTATGCCTCCAGAACCCGTACAAGCACCACATAAAGGCAAATCAGGAAAAGTTTCAGCAGCTTTTTGTAAGAGTTCGGTCAAAGTCGAACGAGGATCGGCCATATGCCTTTTATAATCGGCATAAACAAGTTTTTGTTCTTTATCTAAAATAACAAGTTTGACGGTGGTTGAACCAATATCAAGCCCCAGACTGTACGGCAATTCTCCATTCTGCGTAGTCATAGCGAGCCAAACTCCTGTTGTTTTTTTAAACACTTCCCTTACTCTGTAGGGCACTGACACATTTTTGTCAAACAAAATCCGCCTTATTGAGATGAATTCCTACTAAGGAAAGTTTTTCTTAGTAAAAATCACTTGACTGCGCTCTTTACTTTACGGGAAAAATAGCATATATTGATGGATATAAACGAAGGATAACCTATGCACTTTTCATTTCATTTCTTCAAAAAGCCCTCACTTACTCTTTTTGGGCTCACTCTTTTTGCGCTTTTTCTTTCTGCGTGTGCAGTGCAGCAAAGTCCTCAAGATTTGCAAGATATTCGCAAAGACCTTTCACAACTTGAAATCGAACAACATGAATTGCGTCTGCGAGTTCAAGCCATTGAACAGCAGATGGTGCAAGGAACAGGCGCACAAAGCCTTGACATGGCCACACAAGTCGCCTTGCCTTCTGGGCCAGCAAATAGTGTAAACCCAGTTGATGCCGCCTTGGCTGAAAGCGTAAGTCCTGTCGACACAGCTCTTGCCACACAAGAAAGGCTAGCAGCGAGTCATGCTGCTGGGCAAGCTGCTGGGCAGGCTCAAGTCAGTCATCAAAATCCGCAACAAGCCCCCCCTGCTCAAAGTGCCGTGCCTGCTCCAGTGCCAACAAGTCCCTATATCGCCCAAAGCCCCAATTATTCTCGTACCCAGCTCTTGCCTTCTCCCGATGCTGAAATTGCCGCTGGCAAATACCGTCTTATTGATCCCAACAAAAAAATGGGCACTATTGCCCCGCAGAAGCCGACGCAAAGGTCTTCTGTCCAGCCTTCTTCTGTTCCAAGCCCGACGAGACAAAGCCAAACACTTCAAAGCCCACGCCCGACAAGCGGCATAGAGCAAGAATACGGCAAGGCCTTGCAAGCCTATAGAAATGGTCAATACCAAGCCGCTATTTCTGCCTTTGAAGCTCTTATAAAAAAATATCCCAATCACAACTTGGCCACCAATGCTCTTTATTGGACAGGCGAAAGCCTCTATTCACTTGGGCAAGACATTGAGGCCATCTTTACCTTTAAAAATCTCATCAATGCAAAGGCCGATCATGCCAAAGTGCCAGACGCCTTGCTCAAAACTGCTTTGAGTTACAATCGCCTTGGCGATGCGGCCAATGCCCAAGCGCATTTGCAGGTTCTTGCTGAAGATTATCCAAATTCTCCCGCAAGACAAAGAGCCACACAGCTCGGCCTCTACCCCTAATATATTATGACTGAAAAAAAGCTCACAGAAAGCCTTGCCTCTGAAGATACACAATCTTCAGAGCCTTCTACGTCTTCTCCAGCTTTAGAGCTTTCTGCCCCTTCTGCCCCTTCTGCTTTAGGCGCACTCGATGCCGAAGGCCGTGCAGAATATTGGGCAAGCCTCGCCCTGCGCCACACCCCAGCCCTGGGCTGTCGTTCACACAAAGTCTTGCTCGAGCATTTTGGCTCGGCTTTTGCGGCTGTGCATTCTCTTGACAGGTGGAAAGAAACGCCAATAGGCGAAGATAAAGCCCGCCATCTTAAATCAGACACTTGGCGAGAAACAGCCCTGCATGAGTGGCATCTCGCAAGAAGTTTTCCCGGCAGTATCCTCTTGTGGACAGATCCACGCTATCCCGAAAAGCTAAGGCAAATCCCCGACCCGCCTTGTATTTTGTATTGTCAGGGCGATATGAGTCTTTTGAGCAATCCCTCTATCGCCGTTGTGGGGACAAGGCGCTGTTCACCAGAGGGCTTACGAGTAGCAACGCTCATAGTGCAGGGTCTAGCAGAAGCGGGTGTGACCATTGTTTCTGGCATGGCTTTGGGCATTGATAGAGTGGCGCATGTCGCCTCTGTTTATGGTGTGGGAAGCACCATAGCGGTCTTGGGCACAGGGCATGGCATTCCCTATCCAAGGCGCAATCTTGACATCTACAAAAAAGTGGGAGAACACGGCCTTATCGTCAGCGAATTTGCCCCCTTAACACCAGCCAGCACACACAATTTCCCCATCAGAAACAGGATTATCAGCGCTTTGTCCTTTGGTGTCTTAGTGGTTGAGGCGGCATTAAAAAGCGGCAGTTTGATTACCGCTCGTTTGGCCTTAGAGCAAGACCGCACAGTCTACGCTATCCCTGGGCTTGTCGGCATGGAAACAGCCCTTGGTTGTCAAGAGCTTATCCGTCAAGGCGCTCGCCCTGTTTTTACGGCGGCAGACATTTTGTATGACCTTTCCCCGCAGCTTAAAGCTGCCCTGAACGAAGCAGACAGAGTTAGTCCAGAAGGCAAAGAGCCCTTACCAACCATAGCCAGAGAAGAAGACGGAGCGCTTGTAGACCCTTCTATAAGGGCAAAAAGACAAAGCCCACAAGACAAGGTCTCTGCAGATTGTAAGGCTGGTGAAAATACTCAAGAATCCACCCCAAAGCCCACTCTTCCCCCATTGCAAAATGAGCTACAAGAGAAGATTGTTTCTACACTACAAGAACAAACTCTTGATATTGATGGACTTTGCCAAAATTTAGACCTTAGCGCAAGTGAGGTCAGTGCGGCTGTCGTCATGCTTGAAATAAGCGGCTATATCCAAAGGCAAAAAGACGCCAAATATATGGCCTTGGCCTAAAAAATCACCATTCCCCCTACTTTTCGCCTACGACTTGTGCCGTAAACACAAAAAATTGCATATCCTTATCCTGCCATGCCAAGGGATTTAGGCCCGCTTTTTGTGAAAGATAAGAAAGGGTCGTCGGCAAATCCCAGCCCTGTTCAGGTGCGACTTGCGGCAAAAATACCGCTGAAGCCCTGCCCTTTTGCACAATAATACCGTGCTTGCCAATTTCTATATCCTCAAAACTTCCCACAGATACAGGCGGACTTAAAACAGAGACCTCCACTTGAATACTTTCAAGTTCTTCAGGGCGCACGGGTGAAAAGCGGTGGTCGTTGAGTGCCGCATCATAAGCTCTTTGCGCCACGCATTGTGCCAAAGGACGCGTCGGCAAAAGCTCACCGATACAGCCACGCAAGCGCCCTTCTTTATATAAAGAGACAAAAGCCGCTCTTTTTTCATAAAAAATGGGCGGCAAGGCTTCTTGAGTCTTATCCTCACCCCCCTGTCCTTCTTGTATAATCCCCTCTTTGGGCACAGGGCAGACCTTGCCCGTTTCAACTGCATAAACAAGAGATTTTCTAGCGAAAAGCAACAGGATTTCTTGAACTTTTTCGTCAAGATCGATATGTTCTGTCTGTGTATTTGTCATAGAAGATTGTTCCATAAAAGCTCCTTTTTTTTGATGATGTCCTTCGACTAAATGGCTTTTGACTAAAGCTTCTTCCAAGTCTTTCCTTCATTCAAATCATTTTTGCAAGATTTGTCAAATCTCCTCCCTCCACAAAGATTGTCGCAAAGCTTCATTTAGGCTAAAAAGCACTAAAATTCAAATTTATGGAGAACTCTTAGTCATGCCACAATGCCACCTCTCTCAAGATTTTTTGAAAAATCTTTTACAAAGCACACCCTGCAAAACTGTTCACTATGTCGACAAAGAATTACCGGGCTTTCTTTTAGAATATCGGCCATCAGGCAAAGGGACATGGTATCTTCGTTATAAAAGCATACAATCTTTTGCCCTTAAAATGCGCTATTTTCGCTTGGGAAGCACAAAAAATCTTTGCGCAATTCTTGCTAGAGAATCTGCCTATAAAGCTTTAGCCCTTCTTCGTGAGGGAAAAGATCCACAAGAAGAGCGCGCATTAAAGTTAAGCGACATCCGCCTTAGTGATTTTGTGCTTGATCGTTATTTGCCACACGCAAAGCACAAAAAAAGAAGCTGGGCCCTTGATGAAAGAATCTTAACTCAACACTTCCTTCCGAAATTTGGCGAAAGGTCTATGCGCTCTATCACACAGATAGAAATAGCCTCTTGGCAAATCGGCTTAGCCTCAAAAAAACTTCAAGCAAGTACCTGCAATCGCATACTTTCTGTTGTAAAAAGCCTCTTTGCTTGCGCGCAAAGGTGGGGTCTGTTAAACAGCTCACAAAATCCTTGCAAAGAGCTCAGACTTTTCCCAGAAAACAGCCCACAAGTGCGCTACCTAGACAAGAAAAAAGCCGATGAACTTCTCACAGAGCTAAGAAGCATGAAGAACAATGCACATGCCCTAGCCCTACAACTCCTCTTGCTCACAGGCGCACGAAAACAAGAAATATTGTCCGCCAAATGGGAGCATGTAAATCTTGAAACACGCCTCTTGACTGTGCCCCTTTCAAAATCAGGAAAAACCCGCTATATCCCCCTCTCTGATGAAGCCCTTAACTGTCTTTCCCTCTTGTCAAAAAACAAAAAAAACGCCTGGCTTTTCCCCTCTTCAAAAGCAAATAAACCCATCTCCTCACTCCAATATACATGGAAGGAAGTACGAAAAAAACTCGGCCTGCACGATATGCGCATTCACGACTTGCGACACTCCTTTGCCTCCCTGCTGATCAATGCAGGCTGCTCCCTCTATGAAGTGCAAAAAATCCTAGGACACCACGACCCAAGAGTAACCATGCGCTATGCACACCTAAGCCAAACAGCACTCATTAAAGCCGCAAACCAAGTGACAGGACGCTGAAAGCAGTGCCTTCCTTATAGCCTGCGGCGCTGAAAGCAGTGCCTTCGGCGACCAAAGGGGATAATCCCCTTTGGAAACCCTAATAAATGTATATTGAAACTTAATCTAAGCACAAAAGCCCCTCTTCGGACAAAGCTAGGTCTAAGACTACCGCAGGCTACGGCCTGCTCTGCTGATTGAATTAGCAGAAGGCCTTCTTTATAGCCTGCGGCAGCAGCCCGTCGCCACAGGAAGTGGCGAGCCGCGCAGCGGAGCAGGCAGACGACCAGCCGAAATTTACTTTCGGCGCA
>CAYJIB010000007.1:12960-39421 GCA_964370125.1 uncultured Desulfovibrionaceae bacterium | reverse complement strand
AGCAACAGGCTACGAACCTGTAGGTCAGGAGTTCGAATCTCTTCGAGCGCGCCATCAAATTTTAGGCTTAGATGAAAATCTAAGCCTTTTTTTTGCAAAAAAAACAATCAATTACAAGCCTTATTCTTGCAAATCCACGCAAGCAGGATTTGTCAAAACAAATCTGTCATCAACATTTTTTTCGCCCCATTCACACATAAGCTCAAGAATAGGCATAAGTGTTAGACCTTTTTCAGTAATAGAATATTCAACTCGGGGCGGGATTTCGTTAAAACTTTGTCGTAAAATAAGACCATCGACTTCCAGCTCTCTTAATTGATTGGTCAAAGTTTTTTGTGAAATGCCCTTTACTTCTCGCATAAGATCTTTGAAACGCTTTTTTCCATCTTCAGCAAGCATATATAAAATCAATGGCTTACATTTGCCGCCTATCATTTTGAGGGGCACTTCAATCTCTGAAGCGACGACTATCTTTTCCATTAGTCACCTTTCTTTCTCTAAGTGAAAACAATGTACCTTATTGACAAGAATTTTTTAAATTAGTAAAAAATACTTAAACAGTATTATGTACTATTATAGAAAAAAAGGCAATATGTTTTTGCCTACATTTTCACATTCTCTTCAACTTGAAATACTTTACATTAGGAGAAAAAAATGAAAAAATTAGTCATTATTACAGGTGCGAGTTCTGGTTTTGGTAAAGTGCTGGCAGAAAAATTTAGTGCAGCAGGGCATCCTCTTTTGCTTCTTGCTCGTAGGATTGAGCTTCTTGTGGCTATGAATTTACCGAACACTCTTTGCAAAAAAGTTGATGTAACAAATAAAGCCGAATTTGAAAGCGCTGTCCGCGAGGCTGAAGAAAAATACGGCAAAACCGATTTGCTTATCAACAATGCAGGCGTCATGATGCTTGGCAGTCTAGAAGACCAAGACGCAGCAGAATGGAAAACTATGCTCGATACCAACGTACTTGGAGTGATGAACGGTATGCAGATTGTTATGCCTGATATGAAGGCTGAAAAGTGCGGCACGATAATCAATATATCATCTGTTGCTGGTGTGAAGCCTTTTAGCAATCATGCTGCCTATTGTGCCTCAAAATACGGTGTTGTTGGCCTTAGCGAAGTCGCCAGGGAAGAGCTTTCTCCGCATAATGTCCGCGTTATCACTATTTGCCCGGGTGCTGTTGCGACAGAACTTTTAGGGCACACCACCAATCCAGACATCATTAAAGGTTATAAAGAGTGGACAAATGCAGTCGGTGCTACGAACATTAGCGCTGAAGATGTAGCGGCAACCATCAAATTTGCCTACGATATGCCCCAAGGCGTTTGTTTGCGGCAAATACAACTGACAGACACCAAGCAAAACGTGTAAGGTCTGTGGAAGGAAGCTGTATGAAAATATTGATCATTAACGGCAGCCCACGAAAAGGCAATACAAAGCAAGCGCTAGCCTTTCTGCAAAAAGCCATTCAAAAAAAGTATGCTCAAGCAGAATGTGAATTTGTCGATGTTCCATCGCTTAAGGTGCAGGGCTGTGTGGCTTGTGACGCATGCAAGAAAAATGGCGGCGATTGCGTGATGAAGGACGGGAGCGCTGAGCTTATGAACAGAATGATGGAAGGAGATGTTCTTATTTTTGGTACACCTGTCTATTGGTGGGGGATGAGTTCTCAGCTCAAGGCATATATTGACAAGTTTTATTCAAAAGATTTGAAAATACAAGAAATCGCTTCAAAAAAAGTGGGACTTATTGCCATTGGTGCTTTAGAAGCCAGTGATATTCAGTACAAACTTATCTCTAGTCAATTTGAAAGCATTTGTGCTTATCTTGGTTGGGATATGGTCTTTAGTGCTGCATATTCTTATGAGGGAAGGGACGATTTGGTAAATGACGTCGCGGTTGAAAGAGACATAGCTCTTTTGGCCGAAAAAATATAATTTTCAAACATATTCAGCAAGGGCAAAGTGCAGTGTTGCGCTTTGCCCTTTTTTATTTAAAAATTTAAGCTTTTCAAGTGTTATACATTTTTAACTCAACAATAGCTCAAACAATTTTCATTGACACAAAGACCTTTTAAGGCTAATCTATTTGAATACTTTATGTTAAGGAGTGATGCATGTCACAGAATTTCAAATTGGTTAAACTTGTTACTGGTGAAGTTGTAGCGGGAATGCTAGACGAAAAAGCCGGCGTACTTAAAGATGTCGCTATCTTGCAGATCAGCGCAAAAGATCAAAAAATGCAGCTTTTGCTCTTCCCTTATGGTTATCCATTTCAGCAAACCTTCACTGTTGCCGTCGAAGCAAAGCATTTTATGTTTGTCTTTGACGCTGTGCCAGATCACTTAGAAGACAGATACAATGCCGCTTGTGCTCATACCAAGCAAAACCAAGCTGCTCCCAAGCAATAAGTGTCTCACACAAGCTATCTTGCATGAAACACATCTTGCCTCTTCTCCCACGGCCAAGCCAATATTTAGGTATTGAAGAGGGTTCAATTACTTGCGCCCTCTCTCCAGACGACTTGCATTGCGTATTGGCCTTTCCTGATATGTATGAGGTGGGTATGTCCTATCTTGGACATAAAATCCTCTACGCTCTTCTCAATAATACCAATGGCTTGCGAGCAGAAAGAGTTTTTGCTCCAAGCCTTGCCGCAGCAGAAATCTTGCGTGAACACGATGTCAGCCTCGCAAGCCTAGAGACAGATACCGAACTTGCAAAATCGCACCTCTTAGGCTTTGCCATAACGCACGAACTTTGCTATACAAATGTGCTCTATATGCTTGATTTAGCAGGTATTCCTTTTCGAGCAGAGCAGAGGGGGGACAATCTTTTTGAGTGGCCTTTAGTTGTTGCTGGTGGCGGTTGTACCCTTTCTGCTGAGCCTTTAGCCCCCTTTATGGACGCGATGCTCCTTGGTGAAGGCGAAGACTTAGCCCTTGAATTTGCCGAACTTTTGCAAAAATCTCGCAAAGAAGGGCTTTCAAAAAAAGCTTTTTTAGAAAAAGCAGCCCTTATCCACGGTGTCTATGTGCCTTCTTTTTTCGATAAAGGCGAAAAAGATGGACCACTTCTCCCTCTTAAAAGCGAAATGCCCAAGCCAAAAAGACGGATTGTGGCTGATTTTGATGAAGCGGCCTATCCCATTCAACAGATTGTGCCCTTTGGTGCCATCCATAATCGCCTTTCCTTAGAAATTGCCAGAGGTTGCACAAGAGGTTGCCGTTTTTGTCAGGCAGGTATGCTTTATCGCCCAGCAAGAGAGCGTTCACTTGAACCTTTGCATAATCTTCTTGATGAATGTCTTGCAAAGACAGGTTTTGATGAAGTGTCTTTCCTTTCTTTGTCAACAGGCGATTTTTCTGCTATTAAGACCTTATTTCTTACGAGCAAAGACCGTTGTGCAGCAGAGCAGATTTCTGTCTCACTGCCTTCTTTGCGTGTGGGTTCAATAGATGAAGACATTATGGCCGCTGTGGCGAGCATCCGCAGGACAGGTGCGACACTCGCACCAGAAGCGGGTAGCCAAGCACTTCGAGATGTCATAAACAAAGGCATCACCGAAGAAGCCCTCTTGGAACACGTGCGTTCCTTGGTGATGAACGGCTGGCAACAGGTAAAGCTTTATTTTATGATAGGCCTGCCGCACGAGACAGAAGAAGATTTAGAGGCCATTGTTACCTTGGCAAGAAAGGTGCGTGATGAAGCAAGAAAATTGCAAGGGAAGGGTGGCCGTTTTCAAGTGGGCGTGGCTATTTCTCCCTTTGTGCCCAAGGCGCACACACCTTTTCAGCGAGACGCGCAAATAAGCCTTGAGTTGATGAAAGAGCGTATACACAATTTGCGCACCGCCATAAAAAAAGAAAAAAACATTACTATGCGCTGGCATGAGCCCGCACTTAGCCAACTTGAAGGCATTTTTTCTCGAGCTGGGCGTGATTTATCATTTGTTTTAGAAGAAGCTTATGCTCGTGGGGCAATCTTTCCTTCTTGGATGGAGCATTTCTCCATGGAGCCTTGGGAAGAGGCCTTTGCGGCTTGTGGTATTGAAATTTCAAGCTATTCGACTTCAGATTGGCCAGAAGACAAGGCTCTGCCTTGGGATCATTTAGAAAGTGGGATAGACCCTGATTTTCTTAAAAGAGAGCGCCAAAAAGCAAAAGACAGGCTTTTGAGCTCTGATTGTCGTTATGAACAGTGTCACGCTTGCGGAGTTTGCGACTTATCCGTCAAGCCTTCTCGCCTGCATTCTGACAAAATGCCTAGCATTTCAACATTTTTGAATTTTGCGCAAAGAGATCAAGAAGAATATTCAAAAGCACTTATAGAGGAAAAAGCACAAGAACAGCGTGAAATTTTTGCAAAGAGGCTTGAAGAAGAAAGATGTAGCCCCAAAAAAGGGCCGCAAGAACTTCCAGAAACCTTGGTTCACAGAGAGCAGCGTTTTCGGGTGTGGCATCACAAAAAAGAGTTAGCGGCTTATTTTAGCCAATTAGAATTGCAATCAATTTTAGAGCGATCTCTACGTCGTGCTGGTATCCCCATGGCTTTTTCTCAAGGCTTTCATCCCTTGCCACTTCTGTCTTTTGGGCGTGCTTTGCCTGTTTCTGTAGAGAGTTATGCCGAGTGGTTTTCAATCACCTTGCGAGAGAAGATGACGAAGGAAGAATTTATGCATAAGCTCAGCCCCAGGCTTTTGCCTGGTCTTGAGCTAACGCATGTTGAGCTTGTGCCTATTCATCAAAAATCTTTTGGTTCTGTATCGGAGACTTTTTCTTTACAGTATTTGGGGAAAGATCATGCCGATTTTCAAAAAGCTGTAGAAAATTTTCTAGCTTGCGAGACTTTTCTTTTTACAAGAGAGACAAAGAAGGGCGAGCGCACAAGCGATATTCGTCCTCTCATTGCAGCTTTTGGGCAAAGAGAGGTGGGTTTTTGGCATATTGAATGCGATTGGTCTGCGCAATATCTTTCGCCGTTGACGCTTATCCGTGCGATTGTGCCTTTTGCGCCTTTGCATTGCTTAAAAGTTGCTAAGTTGTCACAGACACATTAACACTATTCATCATTATGTATGACGCTTGGTCGCACGTCTTGTGCGACACAAGCTATCGCAAGCTTCGCTTAGCGCCGAAAGTAAATTTCGGCTGGCTTTGACTTGCTTCGCCCTATGGCTAGGGCGGCTTGCCACATCCTGTGGCATCCTGTTCTTTTAGAGCAGCCTGTGATTTTTATTCATCATCGTCAAGAACATCAACAACATCACCTTCATCTTCTTGCTTAGCTTGAATTTCTCTTAAGCGTTTTTCGCGGCATTCATAAGAGCAAAAATGCTCGATTTTACTGCCATTTCGAACGGTAATGGCCTGGTCTTTTTCAACAAAAGTTCCGCAAACAGGGTCTTTGACAAGTTCACCAGAAGCAATAAGTTGTTCTCTTTCTTCTTGTTTGCTTGATTCTTTACGCTTTTTGTCGTTGCTGAGCATTCTAAAAAGGACATAACCGACAAGAATAAGTATAATCCACTTGAACATTTTTCATTCCTTAGTTTTGTTTTTTGTTGAAGAAGTCTGGCTGATTTAATCAAAAACGATAAGCTTATTGCACGAGGTGATCACCATCAAGACTATATTTGAGCCTTGAAAGCAATTCCTTTAATGTAATTTCTTGCCCTTTATGATAAAAAATCATGTCAGGTTCAATATCCACTAATGGCACAAGCACAAAAGCACGTTCAAACATACGAGGGTGGGGCAAGCTAAGCTCTTGGCTAAGAAGATTTTCTTTGCCAAAAAGCAAGAGGTCTATATCAAGATTTCTTGGACCAAAACGCAATTCTCCCTCGTCTAAAGCAGGATTTCGCACACGCCCAAAGCTATTTTCAATGTCCAAACAAGCCCTGAGCAAAGAAAGTGGCGTCCACTCTTTTTTACAAGAAAGTTTTAAGGCCATATTGTAAAAATCGTCTTGTTCTTTATAACCTTGTGGATTTGTTTTGTAGATTGGCGAAGCTTTTTCAATACGTAAAGAAGGTAAGGCCGCAATAGCTTCTTGGGCTTTTTGTAAAATGGTGCGGCTGTCGCCTAAGCTATTAGGCAAATTGCTACCTAAGGACAGATAAGCAAAGTTATCGCTCATATTCTTTGCCAGCCTTACTTCGCCTTACATTCTGAAAGTTTTGCAACAATTTTACTTGTCGAAAAATCGCCAAGCAAGGGTAAGGAAAAGACCTCGCCGCCATTTTGCAAAACCTCTTCATGTCCAACAATGCTCTCAATCGGCCAATCACCGCCCTTAACCAAGATATCTGGTTTAAGAAATTGTATAAGTTTGAGCGGCGTGTCTTCGTCAAAATACGTTACAAAATCAACGCTTTTTAAATGAATAGCCATAAAGGCACGAAAGGGATAGCTGTGTATAGGCCTTTCATCGCCCTTGCCAAGTCTTTTAACAGAAGCGTCAGTATTGAGGCCAAGAATAAGTATATCGCCAAGAGATTTTGCGCGGCAAAGCAAGTCAAGATGTCCTGGGTGCAGAATATCAAAGCAACCATTTGTAAAGACAAGTTTTTTCCCTTGTGCTTTAAGCTGTATTGCAAATTTTTTAGTTTCTTCCCATGTGCCAATTTGCGGGTGTTTGAGTTCTGTATTTAGGCTGTCCATGCTATTCTTTGTCTGCATTTTTTTCAGTTTTCTTCTTTGTTTTTGGTTTTTTGTTGCTGGAATTTTCTGCTAAATAAGCAAGCATTTCAAGACGCTTATCCACGAGGTCAAAAAGAGAATCCTTTGTAAAAGTGCCATTTTTAAGAGGACGTCCTGCGGGCATTCCTGTAAGAAGCTCTAAAGCCTCAGTAATGTGACGCACTGGATAGATGGCAAAAAGGCCTTTTTCTACAGCATCACATAGAGTGGATGGCAAAATTAAATGACTTCTGTTGTCATAGGGTATAATCACACCTTGCTTGCCGCTAAGTCCACGATGATCGCACAAATTAAAGAAACTTTCAATCTTGCGAGTAACACCGCCAACGGCCATAATTGTACCGTTTTGACTAACTGCACCAGTAAAGGCGAGCGAGTTTGACAAAGGCACTTCCGCAATAGCTGAAAGCAAGGCGGCAAGCTCAGCCCCAGAAGCAGAATCGCCTTCAATTCCAGCATAATTTTGCTCAAAACAAAGGCTTCCTGTAAGAACAATGGGCTTATTTCTGGCAAAAAGGCTGACAAGGTAAGATTTTAAAATCAGCATGGCCTTTGTGTGAATTGGCCCTCCAAGTTCAGCCTCACGCTCAAGGTCGATAATACCGCCATGTCCAACGCCAACAGTACACGTGATTTGGTGCGGCAGACCAAATTCAAAGTCGCCGTACCAAGACACAGAAAGACCGTTAATTCGCCCGATTTCTTCACCTGAAGTTGACACCTTGATCAATTCTCTATCATATTCTTCAAGATAAATCTCTTCAACAAGGTTTTGTCTGTATTGACGGGCATTTAAGGTTTCTTTCACATGTTCTTGTGTAACAATTTGCGCTTTTTTCATGTTGGCGACAGCACCCGCTTCAACCATAACATCGCGAATTTTGGGGTAAAGAAGTGAAAGTTTATGTTGGTCTTCGGCCAATTTTGAACTGTAATCAACAAGACTTGCTAAAGCCTCACGAGAAAAAGGTAAAAGCTTTGCATCATCAATAATATTAGAAATTTGACTTAACCAAGAACGGATATTGTTCGCTGTTCTTGGCATAATATCGTGCATTTGCGCCTTTATTTTAAAAAGCTTTAAAAAGCGGTCATCGTGCGCTACCATTTGATCATAAAGGTATTCAGTACCTATAAGTATAACTTTAAGGTTTAGCGGAAGTGCCTTTGGTTCAAGGCCTTTTGTCTTCCCTGCGCCGTCACTGTCAGCCTCTTCAAATTGGGCAACATTGTTTCTTAGGGCACGCATAAAGGCATCAAAAGCGTTTGAATATTGCAAAAGATCTTCAAGGTGTATAATCAAGAAACCGCCATTTGCCTTGTGAATGGCGCCAGCCTTTATGAGGCTAAAGTCAGTGAGCAAAGCGCCCATTTCGGAACGTCTTTCGATACAGCCAAGCAATTTGGCATGGGTTGGGTGATGGGCTATGATGATGGGGGCGCCCTTCAACTTACTATTATCAACAAAAAGATTGATGTTATAACGTGAGAGGTCAATTTCTATTTGCATAGAAAGTTCGTGAAGATTGTTTAAAGATTGTCCCTGATTTTTTTGAGGCAACAAAGCTTCAACATTGTTGAGCATATCTTGATGCAAAGCTATAAAGTAGGCTATTAAATCAGGATTTTCGGGGCAAGCTCGAAGCGTTTTTTCAATAAAAGGCTTAAAAACACGATCAAGGCTTGTTGAAAGCATTTCACGTTCAAGTTGCTTTTCTTCTTCAATGGCCTCTTCTTCAAATCTGTTATACTCTTGAAGGTATTCGCCCATATCTTCAAAAAGGGCTTCACTTCTTTTCTTAAGATCGTGTCTTACTTTTTTTGAAAGTTTTTCAAAATCTTCTTCCTTTAGACGTTGCCCATCAACAATGGGGAAAAATGCAAGGCCACCTGCATCGTCAATTTCAAAGGTAAAACCAGCATCATGTGCCTTGTCTTCCATTTTGTTTAAAAGCCAATGGCGAGAATTTTCAAGTTTTATCTGAATTTTTTTCTTATCGTTGCGATAGCTTTTTGTTTCTTGACGTCTGCACAATTCTTTCTGAATTTTGCTCAAAGATTGAGACAAGCCATTTTGAATTTTTTTTCCTTGCCCAGCAGGCACACTCAAAAGGATAGGTTGGTCGACATTTTCAAAATTGTACACATAGAGCAAGTCGGGCGGGGTAGAATAGTTTTTGACTTGAGAATGCAAAAAATTCTTGGTCATATAGCTTCTGCCAAGGTGCATATTGCCGGTCACAAAAACATTAAAACCAGAAGTTTTAATTTGTAAGGCCATTTCAAGAGCTTTAAGGGCACGTGGCTGTTGCATTTTTTTAGTATAATTTCTTGGAATATCGTCGCTATTTTCCCAAGTAATACGTTTAGGGTCAAGGCTAGTCGTAAGCTTTTCGGCTGAAAGAGGGCTAATTTTTGTCATATATTTCCCTTGTTTTAAGTATGGCTTGTAAAGCTAGCTGTGTTATTTTGAATGAGTATTTTCTTTGCAAAAAACTTCTTCAAGTAGGGTGTCGGCACCCTTGGCTATGAGGTGCATGGCCAGTCTATTGCCAAGTTTGTCGGTATCTTGCCCTATCTCAAGTTGCATGGTGTCACGAAGAATTGTCTTGCCTTCACAATCAGCGACAAAGCCTTCGAGTGAAATTTTTGACTCAGAAATAAATTGAGCATACGCACCTATAGGTACTTGACAAGAGCCATTAAGAGTGCGCAAAAAAGCTCTTTCTGCATTAACGCAAATTTGGCTTTTTGGGTGGTTCAGTTTTTGTAAAAGAGAGAGTAAATCCTCACGGTCACTTCTACATTCAATGCCTAAAGCCCCTTGACCAACAGCGGGTATAAATTCTTTTAATGAAAAAGAATGCATAAAAGGGCAGGCAAGGTTAAGGCGATCGATGCCTGCCTTGGCCATAATAATGGCGTCAAATTGGCCTTCTGCAAGTTTTCTCATGCGGGTATCAACATTTCCACGCAAATTCTCAATACGCAGATCAGGCCTGAGTGAAAGGACTTGTGCTTTTCGGCGAAGACTGCTTGTCCCTATACTAGAACCTTCAGGTAAAGCTTTAAGATTTTCATAAGTATGCGAAAGGAAGAGGTCATTTGCAGAGGCTCTTTTAAGGATTGCGGCCATAACTAGGCCATCTGGCAGCATCATAGGCACGTCTTTCATGCTGTGGACAGCAATATCTGCTTTATTTGCTAAAAGACTTTCTTCAATTTCTTTAACAAAAAGGCCTTTTCCGCCAACCTTTGCAAGAGGGACATCAAGGATGCGGTCGCCTTGAGTTTTTATGATTTGAAAGTCAACGTGTAAGTCTGGCAAGAGAGCTTGCAAGCACTTTGCGACGTGCTTTGCCTGCCAAAGAGCCAGCTGACTTCCTCTTGTTGCAATGATGATTTTCTTCATAAAAAATCCTGAGATTGTGATTTTTTGGGAGAAGTTTTTTAATGACAAGTCGCACACGATCCGCCAGGACAGCCCTTGCAAGATGAGCCCCCACCAGATGCTCCACCATATCCAGAAGGGCTTTTACCGCCGTGTATACAAGCACAAGAGAGAATTTTTTGTGTTTCACCGGCTTTACAATTTGGGCAGGGGGGGACACTTTCATCAAAAACAAGCTCTTCAAATATTTCGTCGCATTTACTGCATTGAAATTCAAACATCGGCATAAGAAAATCCTTATAAAAAATTGAAATAACGTTTTTATTGTAGCAAGCTTTCTTGTATGGCAACGACATTTTCAAAAAGGTAGTGGTCTGTCAGCTGACAAAAAAGATGACCCAAGGTAATATGAATTTCTTGAATGAGAGGTGTAGAATTGTGCGGAACAGTGAAGCAAATATCGCTTTCTTTGGCAAGTTCACCGCCGCTATTTCCTGAAAGCCCAATAATATAGAGGCCTTGTTCTTTGGCGGCCTTTAAGGCTTGTAGGATATTTGTCGAATTTCCAGAAGTCGAAATGGCAATAAAAATGTCGCCAGCCCTTCCAAGCGCCTGAATTTGTTTTGCATAAATGAGGTCAGCTCCACAATCGTTGGCGATGGCTGTTAGGACTGAAGTGTCAACAGTTAGAGCTATCGCAGGGAGTGGTGGACGGTCTATAAGAAAGCGATTGACAAATTCACCCGCTATGTGTTGAGCGTCTGCAGCTGATCCGCCATTGCCAGCCAGCAAGATTTTATGCCCTTTGGCGATTTGAACAGCAATGTGCTTTGATGCTGTGTCAATGTTTTCAGCTTCTTGCCTAAAAAAATCAAGCCTAAGCTTTGCACCTTCTTCGGCATGACCAAGGATAATATCAAGAGCTTTTTTTTCTGTCTTCGTATTCATGTTTTATCTTTTACGCCAATTTTTTTCTCTTGACAAGGTCGGCTTTTTTAAAATTCAAGGTGAAAAGAAGTCTTATTCCTTAGCTGATTGTATGATTTTTGATAGCAACAAGTACACGCTCGTCACCATTTACAAAATATTTATGGCTGTGTGTGACGCTTAGATCGGGGAAATGAGTCATTTCAGGAATTTTTTTGAGTAAAAAAATCATAACACTGTCTTTTTTTAGGGCAAGGCGAAGAAAAACACAGGCTTTTTCCCAAGGCATGAAAGCACGACTAAGAATGAGATCTGCCTTGTTATTTTTCATATATTTCTCAATACGGCCATGAAAAACGAAGGTTTGTGGTAAAGAAATTTGCGCCAAGACAGTTTGTAAAAAAAGTGCGCGTTTTTCTCGTAGTTCTATCATGGTGTAAGAACCTTTTGTCCACACCGTTCGCAAAGGAATGCCGGGGATTCCGCCACCAGCACCGATATCCCAAGTGACAGGTTCAGGGGGGATTGGGAGTTTTTTGATAAAACTTGCTAGCTCAAAAGAGTCGACTATCAAATTTTTGCAGGTATCTTGCCAGCTTTGAGTGCCGACAAGATTCATGTGGGCATTAAAGCGAGTAAGAAAGGAGAGATAGAGGCTAAGTTTTTGCGCGCTTTCTTCTTGTAAAGAATAGCCTAATTTTTTAAAAAAATCTTGAATTTCAGTAGTGCTTGGCTTCATTTTTAGCAAGGTACTCTACTAGACTGCCTTGTGTCAAGATTTCACTTTTTTTGATTTTAAACAAAATATTTTCTATTAAAATTTTTTACTTTTTCAGAAATTTATAAAAATCTTTTTTTAGAAAAAAGTTGAAGTTCTAAGTGTAATAGTGTATGATTTTGATATAGCAATTTTGATATAATGAACGAACATTTGTAAGGTGAAATAGTTGTGAAAAATATAAATGATACGAGCCATATAGATTCTGTTTCTATAGATGAGCACAAAAAGGTCTTGTTTGAGCTTGAAGAAGCACAGCGAAAAATCGACTTTTATGAGGCTCTTGTCGATTCAATCCCGATTCCTACTTTTGCAAAAAGTGATGACGCGCGTTTTTGTGTCTTAAATAAAGCCTATGGTGAATATTTTAATACAGACACTAAGGCCTTACTCGGCACATCAGTGCTTGATCTAGAACACTTGTCTGAAGAAGATCGCCGAAGATATGAAGGCGAAGACTTGTACGCTATAAAACACAGCAGCGAAATCCACTATGAGACAACTTTTGACCTAGAAGGTGGCCAAGGCCAAGCCCTTTATTGGAGCAGAGGTTTTTCATGTCCAAAAACAAATCAAAAAGGGCTCGTCGGCGTAATTGTTGATATTTCTAAACAAAAAAGTTTTGAGGCAAATCTCGGCACTCTTGTCGTGCAATTACAAAAAACACAAGAAGAAGTGGGCATAGCCAATGAACGTATGTCCGTAATGCTCGATTCTATGCCTCTAGCCGCTCAAGTGTGGAGCGAAAAACGTGAAATGCTCGAAGCAAGCCAAGAAACCGCTCGTCTTTTTGGTTTTGATTGTCCAGAAGCCTTTATTGAAAACTTTAAGCAAATTGTCCCAGAATTTCAACCAGATGGTTCTAAATCATCTGAACTTGCCACGCAGTATATTGAAGAAGCTTTTAGAGAAGGTTATGTAAAGAAAAATTGGACGCAATTAAATACTAGTGGTGAAGAAATACCGCTTGAAGCGACCTTTATTTTGAGTTCGGTGCACGATGAAAAAGTTTTGCTCGTATTTTTGCGTGATTTGCGTGAACAAAATGAAGGCATACGCAAGCTTCGTGAGGCTGACGAATACACAAAGCTCATGCTTGACGCAAGCCCCTTTGGCACCATCATTTGGAACCAAAATTTTGAACTTGTTGACTGCAATCAAGCTACAGCAAATTCCTTTGGCGTAAAGAACAGTTCTGAATTTATAGAGCATTTTGAGAAATTGTATCCAGAATTTCAAGCAGACGGTGTACTTTCTACTCAAAGAATGCAAGAGCATTTTGAAAAAACGCTTCATGAAGGTTCTTCAAAAGTTTATTGGACGGGAAAATGCATTGATGGCAATAGCATACCTTTTGAAGTGACAACCACAAGGGCCCGTCACAATGATGAATTTGTGGTTATTGCCTTCATGAAAGATTTGCGTGAGGTAGAAGAAAGTAAAAGAAAGGCCTCGCGTGCAGAAAGACGTGCAGAAGCTATTCTTAATGGAATTCCCTTAGGAATCAATATCTTAACAGCTGATAAAGTAATCATTGACTGCAATGAGCAAGCTATTCAAACTCGAGAATTCACAACAAAAGAAGACTATATTGAAAACGCAATGAAACTTTTGCCTCTTGCCCAACCAAATGGAAAAGAATCTGCTCTATTGATTCAAGAAAAATTTGCTGAAGTAGATGCAAAAGGCTATAGCCGCTTTGAGCTTTATACTCGAACAAAAAAAGGAAATGAACTTCCCATGGAAGTGACCCTTGTTCAAGCGCATATTGAACATGAAGAGCTCTACATTTCCTACACTTTTGACTTGCGTGATACAAAGAGAATGCTCAAAGAAATTGAGATAGCAAAAGAGGCCGCTGAGCAAAGCGCGCAAGCAAAAAGCGAATTTTTGGCCAATATGAGCCATGAAATTCGCACACCAATGAACGGTATCTTGGGTTTATTGCATATTTTGTCAGATACAAAGCTCGATACCATGCAAAAAGATTATATGCAAAAAGCTTTGTTTTCTACAAAAGAACTTCTTAGAATTATTAACGATATCTTAGATTTTTCAAAAATCGAAGCGGGCAAGCTCGACATGGAGTCATTGCCCTTTACCATACACGACATTTGCTCTGAGCTTGAAAGCCTTTTTGGCCGTGCAATGCGAGAAAAAGGTTTGCAATCAGTTATGGATGAGGGCGATTTTGCTACAAGGCCCATTATGGGCGATCCACTGCGCCTGAAGCAGGTCTTGTTTAACCTTGTAAGCAATGCAATTAAGTTTACCGGCAAGGGCCACATTGGATTAAAAATTCAAAGCGAATTGCGTGATAACAATACCTTATTTTGTCATTTTACGATATCAGATACTGGTATTGGCTTGACAGAAGGACAGATCAAGAAGCTTTTTTCTGCTTTTTCGCAAGCAGACACTTCTGTTACACGCAAATACGGTGGAACAGGGCTTGGCCTTGCTATTTCAAAAAAGATTGTAAATTTGATGCAGGGCGATATTTGGGTTGAGAGTACACCAGGAAAAGGTTCAAATTTCTATTTTACAGCAATTTTTACCTTAGCCGACGAAAATGCAAGTTTGCCTTATTCAATTGAAAGTTTAAAAGATCAAGAAAAAACTTGCTATTCTGGGCATTTACTTCTGGTTGAAGACAATCATATCAATCAACTTATCGCTACGGAACTCTTGCGTAATGTTGGCTATACATTAGACATTGCAAACAATGGGCAAGAAGCTCTTGATATGTTAGAAAATCATCCCTATGACCTTGTGCTTATGGACATTCAAATGCCTATTATGGATGGCCTTACAGCTTCAATGGCTATTCGCAATAATCCCAAATTTGCTCATCTCCCTATTGTTGCTATGTCTGCACACGCTATGACTGGTGACAAAGAAAAAAGCCTGCAACATGGCATGAATGACCATATAACAAAACCTATCTCACCAGATATTTTGTACCAAACGCTCGATTATTGGTTAAATAAAGAATAAAATTTGTTTTTTACTTTATAAAATGTACATGAGGAAGCCTTAATGAGAACTTCGAATTCTCTTTTTCATAAAGTCAATAACTCTTTATCTCAACTTTTAAACAACTTAGGCTTTGGTGTACGTTCAAAGCTTATTCTCTTATTTGTGATTATTAAGGTCGTCCCCTTAGTTCTTTTAGCACTTTTGGCTTGGAATCAGGCTGTTGAACTTGGCAACGAAATGCGCACACGCACAAAAAGTATGGCCGATCAAGCGATTAAAGAACTCGCAGGAGCAGGGGAGCTTGCTGTTACAGACGCTGTTGAAGCTCTTAACAATAGGGCGACAGATGAAGTTGAGCGTATGACAACTGATGCCGCAAAAAACTTAGCAGAGTTTTTGTATGCTCGAGACGATGATTTGCGCTTTTTGTCTAGTTTGCCTCCAAGTGAAAAAATCTTTAAAGATTTTCTTTTGGCTAAAAAAGGTTTTTTGATAAAGCCTCGAACTTGGGTGCTTTCTGAAGATGAAAAATCTTGGATTGCTATTAATGAATACAAAAAATCTCCACAGGTTGGTGTAATTAATCAAGAAAACAAAGAACGTTTTCGCTCTCGCACACCTGACAATTTTGAATATGAAGACTTTCCTCTTTATTTAGAAGCTACCTTTATTGACCTAAAAGGCCAAGAACTTGTTAAGGTCACCTCTTCAGACCTTATGGACCCAAAATTAAAAAATGTATCAAACAAAGAAAATACTTTTTGTAAGGCCGAAAATTATTTTTCAGCACTCAAAAATCTTGATAAAGGTGAAATCTATGTTTCTGAGGTCATAGGTGAATATGTCGGTTCTCGCCTTGTTGGTATGTATACGCCAGAAAATGCAAAAAAAGCCGGAATTCCTTTTGAGCCTGAAAAGGCTGCTTATGTGGGTGATGAAAATCCCAATGGCAAACGCTTTCAAGGCATTGTACGTTTTGCGATGCCTGCAGTGCAAGATGGCGAAATTATAGGCTATATCACCTTGGCTCTTGATTATAATCATATTATGAGCAAGGTTGAGAACCTTAGCCCCGAAGACCAACGATACACAGATGTTAATAAAGCAGCCGCAGGCAATTATACCTTTCTTTGGGATCACAGAGGCTACAATATTTATCATCCACGTCATCATTCTATTTCTGGCTTTGATCCTAAAACAGGAAAAAGACAGCCAACGCTTACAGACGCTGTTACTTTTGAAAGATGGCTTGAGAGTGGGGAAGAATTTGAAGATTTTATAAAATTTGAACCACAACTCTCAGAGCAAAGTCGTACAAGAGGCCCTTCCCAAGAACAGATCAAACATGGCAATCTTGGCCTTGATTGCCGTTATTTAAATTTTGCACCGCAGTGTACGGCCTGGTACAATTTGGCTCAATTTGGTGGCTCTGGTTCTTTCTTCCTTTTGTGGAGCGGTCTTTGGAAATTGTCTACAGTTTCTGCTATCCCTTATTATACTGGTCAATACGGCAAAAATCCCCTTGGTTTTGGTATTTTGACCATCACAGTAGGTGTTGAAGACTTCCAACGCCCAGCTATGCAAACCCAAGAAACAATTCATGCACTTATTGAAATTACAGACAAAGATCTGAACGCTTTTTCAGAAGACAGCTTTACAGCTATTGCCAAAAATTTGTGGAATACGGCGCTTAGTCTTTCTTTGTCTACACTCATTATGACAATTCTGGTTGTCTTTATCGCTATATGGATGGCTTCAACCATCACAAAAAATATCACCAAGCTTATTTCGGGAGTTTCTCGTTTTAGTGGTGGGGATCGTAGATTTCGATTTAGAAATACAAGCAAGGACGAATTTGGTGAATTGTGCGAATCTTTGGACGATCTCTTTCAAAGTATCGTAAAAAGCGTTAAAAAACCTATGACCATCACCGATCTTGATTGTAAAATCCTCTATATGAACAGATTGGCACTTAACTTTATTAATAAACAACCAGAAGACGTCGTTGGCAAGTCTTATCATCAAACAAGTATTTTTGGTGAGGAACAATCTCCCATAAAGGCCTTTTTGGAAAATAGGCCAGATCCTGTACAATATTGCCCTGTTCGCAAATGTTATCTGCGTGGAAAAGCTATGTATCTTACCGATAAAGAAGGAAAGAAGGTAGGTTATGTGATAGACGCCGAAGACGTGACACAACTTATTTGCGAGCAAGAACGTATCGAAAATGAACGTGCTATCTTGGATATGGTTTTGTCTTCATCACCTGATCTTATTTGGTACAAAAATATTGAAGGTGTGTACCTTGCTGTCAATCCACGTTTTGGCAATATGCTTGGCCTTAGCCCAGAAGAAATTCAAGGCAGGGTTGATAGAGATGTTTTGACTGAAGAACTTTTAAATCAATGCAAAAAAAATACCGGAAAGGTCATTCAAACGAGCCAACCTTCACATTCTGAAAATCGCATACTCTTTGCAGATGGTCATGAAGAAACACTCGACATTGTGCGTACACCTGTTTTTGATGCTGATGGAAAAATTCGTGGTGTGCTGGGTGTTGGGCGTGACGTGTCTTTGCGTGTTGAAGCCGAACATGAACTTCGAAAAACACAAGACGAACTTTTAAAGGCCGTTTTTGAAGCCAACGAAGCCTCAAAGTCAAAAAGCGAATTCTTGGCACGCATGAGCCACGAAATACGCACCCCAATGAACGCCATCATCGGTATGACTAATATTACAAAGCGTAAGCTATTAGATACGAGCTGTTGCAAAGAGGACTTTTTGCCCAACCTTTCACAAATTGAATCTTCTTCTATGCATTTGCTCGGTTTGCTTAACGACATTCTCGATATTTCAAAAATTGAGGCAGGAAAGATTGAGCTTAGCGAAGAAAGTTTTGATATTACAAAGCTTGTGAATGACGTTGCCGCTATCATTATGCCACGTTGCGAGGGGAAAAATATCACTTTCACTCTTGATATTGTTGGCTTTGAACACAAGCAGTATATTTCTGATGTCTTGCGCCTTCGTCAAATACTTATCAATTTGCTAGGAAATGCTGTTAAATTTACGCCAGAGCTTGGCGGCATTGTTTTCCATATTGAAAAAACCGATCACAAAGACGATAAAGCCTTGGTATTATTTTCTGTAATTGATACTGGTATCGGGATCGCCCCTGATAAACTCAAGTCACTCTTTGTACCTTTTGAGCAGGGCGGTGGACATATCACCCGTGCATATGGTGGTACAGGACTTGGACTTTCGATAAGCAGAAGCATCGCCAATTTGCTTGGCAGTGAAATCGAAGTGATCAGTGAAGAAAATGAAGGGAGCGAATTTTTCTTCTCATTATGGCTAAAAGAAGACAAAAGTATTGAAATTATGCAAGATGACAATAAGCTTGGCTCTATTGTCCCAGGTAAGCGTGTCTTGCTTGTTGACGATGTCGACATCAATCGCATTATTGCCTCTGAATTGCTTATGCCCTTTGAACTTCTTGTTGATGAAGCGGCAGATGGCACAGAAGCTGTTGAAATGTTTGCAAAGGCCGAAGAAGGCTATTATGATTTAGTTTTAATGGATATTCAAATGCCCAAGATGAACGGTTATGAAGCAGCAAAGGCTATAAGGGCACTTGAGAGAAATGATGCCAAAAAGACGCCCATTGTCGCCATGACAGCCAATGCTTTTAAAGAAGATATCGACATGGCCTTTGCAAGCGGAATGAATGGGCATATAGCCAAGCCTATTGATTTGGAGAAATTTACCGAAGTACTCGCCAAACATTTAAGTGATAATTGAAACAGCTAGCTTTTAGTGTGTATTTTTCTATCATAAAGCCAAGCCTTTACAGTACATAAATAAAAGCTTGGCTTTTATTTTTCTTGGAGTAAGTGTATATGCTAGATCAATTAGTAAATGAAATCACAGAATATCTTGAGAAAAATCCTGCAAATTATATTCAAAAAGAAGCCGCCATTAAATCGGACTATATTGGGCAAAAAATTTTTGAAGAAGCAATTTATGCTGTCGCTTGCGCAGATGATCCATTATTTCTACAGCTTAAAAAAGAAGTCATTGGCGAGCATTTCCTCTTGCCCTCTGAATGGCAAGCAAAAGCCAAGAGTGTCATCTCTTTCTTTTTGCCTTTTACGGCAGAGATTATTCGTTCTAATAAAGCAGCAGGTTATCCCTCAGAGCTTTGGTTGCACGGACGTGTTGAGGGTCAAGAATTTGTGAAGGCTTTAGCCCTTTATGTTGCAGATTTCTTTATACAAAAAGGCTTTAAAAGCGTCTATCCAATAGAGAGAGAAGAGTTTTTTGCTCTTCGAGATGATCCAAAGCTTGGTTTTACAAGCAATTGGTCTGAACGCCATGTTGCCTTTATTTGCGGGCTTGGGACTTTTGGCCTCTCAAAAGGCATTATCACAAAAAAAGGCATGGCTGGTAGGCTTTTTAGTGTTGTGACAGAGGCAGATCTTCCAAAAAGCAAGCCTTACTATACTGAAATATATGAAAATTGCTCTCTTTGCGGAGCCTGTATTCCTCGTTGCCCAGTAGACGCTATATCTCTACAAAAAGGCAAAGAACACAAGCCCTGCTACAGCTTTGGCCAAGAAATCAGAAAGAAATTTCCGCCACGCCACGGTTGTGGCAAATGCCAATGCTTTGTCCCATGTACAAAGGGCATTCCGCCAAAAAGAAAGAACGTTTAAGGGTTGGACCGAAAAGATATTTCAACTGAAAAAGTTCAGCAATTTTTTGTCACTAAACAAATCATTGAAAAACAATCATGTTCTTCCTTAAAAAATGGTTGGGAAAATACGATTGCTTGGCTTTATGTAAGGCTGGCTCACCAGCGTCTTGTTCACGGTTGATATAGGTAAAGCCCTTGCCAGCATTTGCAGAAAATAGCATATTGATCGCCTGATAAGAGCCACGATAATCCATAAAAGCCTTTTCAAAATGCACGACAAGCATATCATCACGCATGGCTTCACCTATGCTAAAAGCCACCATTTTGTCTTTATCGTACAAAGCACCACCGACCAAAAAGGGCAGCTCTTCCCAATTTATCAAAATATTTACAAGGGCCTCACCTTCTGCAAGCAAGCTTGGCGATGTACGGCAAGAACGGTTTTCACACCAAGTCCTTTGCATATCGAGAACCTCTGGAAGAATATCCACAGTAAAAGGTCGATAATCTATTCCATAACGCTTTGAGAATTGATTCATGTGATTGCGTTTTTTGTGAAACTTATTTCCAGGTAAAGTAGACAATTCTTCTTGTAAATAAACATATTCCCACTGTGCCTTACTCTCAACAAGACGCACAGCCTCACCACATTGTTCCTGCAAAAGCAAACAAAGAGATTCTGGCGTGCGAAACCATGTCGAGCCCTCTTGCATTGAAAGCTCTGAAGTAGACAAAGTTTTCCAGTCGATTTTGTTCCAATCTCCCAAAGGTGCCCACAAAAAAGGCGTGTCTAGCTGGCCAATGCCTGGTGCAGCACATTGACGTATCCAAATCAACTCGTTTGCGTCAATGCGCCATTCAAGACCATAAGCTTCAGCCCAAGCCCACAGATTAATAAAGGTATAATCCGCTGTTTTCATAGGGCAAGCTTCCCAAATATTAAGATACTTTGTATAATCTGCAAGTTCAACAGGGGCAAATTCATTTTCAAGCATGTATCTATTCCTTAACTTTTTATACGGTGTTTTTTAGTTGAAGTTTTGACATATTGTGTGCACGTAAAGTGTGCTCAGTCCATGGATAGCGAAAAAAAACATTCAAAGCAAGTAAAGCCTGAACAATTTGAGAAATAAGCATAGAAAAATACACGCCTTGTGCATTTTTCCAAATAAAATGTCCAAAAATATAGGCCAAAGGCAAACGAACAAGCCAAGTTGTCGAGGCAAAGACAAGTAAAGAATACTTTGAAGCACCCGCTCCATTAAAAGCCCCAGCCAAAATGATACTTGTTACAGAAAATGGAATAGCCAATAAATTGTAGCGTAAATACAAGATGGCCTGTTTTTGAACAGCCTCATCTATGCTTATCCACGATGCCACTTCCTCTCTAAAAGGCCACAGAATGAGGCTAAAAAGCAGCATAAAAGACACTGCACAGCCCCATAAAACAAGGGTGTATTTCTTTGCATCGTCTTTTCGATTAGCGCCAAGCAAATGGCCAACAAGCACAGCCGCTGTCATATTGCAGGCAAGAGCAGGGGCCATAAAGAAGGTTTCAATACGAATCCCAACCGTCAAGCCCGCAAGAGCAGAAAGATTTTCAACAGGTAAAGAAGCTGTTATAATAAAAAGAATGAAATAACCAGCGTTCCATAGCAAAGCCGTAAAAAAAGCGGGAGTCGCAACAACAATAATATACGATAAAGCGATGCGAGCCCAACGAAGATTTGGCAATTCTTTAATAACAAAAAGCTCGCGCTTCACAAGCAGACCCAAAAGACAAAGAGCCCCAAGACTTACAGATAAAAAAGTTGCCCAAGCAATGCCCTGTGCCCCAAATTTTGGCAAGCCAAAATAGCCCAGACCAAGACCCAAACTCGCAAAGACATTAAAAAGCATCACACAAAAAATCACATAAAAAGGAACAAAGAGACTTTGCGTTGTGCGAAAAATCGCCATAATAATCGACACCAAATACTGAGCGGGCAAAGTGAGCAGGCTAATTTGCAAAAATTTTGTCGCAATAGGCATAATTGCTTCTGGTGTCTCAACAAATATGAGCAAATCTTCTTGAAAAAGACGGCCAAGAAGCGCAAGGACCAAAGCAATACAAAAAATCAAGACGCAAACCAAGGTAATATAACGACGCGCCCTTTGGATTTTTCCTGCACCAAAGGATTGCGATATTGCGGCCACAACACCGTTTGAAGAGGCCATAGAAATCGTCAAAAGCACCATATGAATTTGAGTAATAAGACCAAGACTTGCCTGCGTTTCTGCACCAAGACGACCAGCAACCCAAACATCGGTAAGGCCTATCAAAAAATGACAAAGCAAGACCAAGGCCTGTGGTACGACAAGTGTAAGAACACGCCGAAGAATGCTTTTTGTGTCGTCAGTCTGCATATTCAGTCCAATTTTCGAGCATTTTCAGACTGTCAAGGGCTTTATAAAGCACTATGCCTGCTGCCGTTGCGAGGTTGAGACTGCGAACTTTTCCGCACATGGGGATACGGACAGAATGGACAAAACGATCATGAATTTCTTGTGGAAGGCCCTTTGTTTCTTGCCCAAAAACAAGAGAATCGTCAGCACAAAAAGAAAAATGCTGTAAAGGGGTAGAGGCCTTTGAAGATATAAGCACCAAGCGGCTTTTTTCCCCTTGCGCCTCTCTATAGGCATCAAGATTTTTCCATACATGCATATTGACATGTTCCCAATAATCAAGGCCAGCTCTTTTTAAGTATCTGTCATCTAAGGAAAATCCAAGAGGCTCTATCAAATGAAGAGAAATGTGCGTAGCAGCACAAAGACGAGCGATATTGCCCGTATTTGGAGGAATTTCTGGTTGAAAAAGCACAATATTCATAGGACTTTACTTATAAGCTAAGGGTCAAAAGCGTTGAACAGCAGAAAAAGATACACTATTTCATTTCAACATTCAAGCCTTTACAATCAAGCAAAAATGGCTTTGATTGTGCTAAGAAAAGTGCTAAACAAGCTCTTTACAGTCCTGTCACCATTGTGTATGTTGAAAACACAGAGCGTTATGCTCAATTTTTATCCAAAGTATTGAATTTTCAACTTTTCGAGGCAAAAATGAACATTACCCTTAATGGCAAAAAATTTCACTGCCAAGAAAATCAAAACACTCTCGAAAGCCTCTTGCTCTCGCTTGGTCTTTCGCTTGATAGCCTTATAATAGAACACAATGGCGAAATTGTAGCCTCAAATAAATGGGCAGACACTTTGCTTGGCGAAGGCGATGTCCTTGAAATTGTTCATTTTGTTGGCGGTGGCTAAGTCACTTTTCTACGAAATAAAACATCAAAAAACTGCTTTTAGGAAACAACATGACAGAAGATCAGCCTCTTATTATCGGAAACACCGCCCTTTCTTCACGCCTGCTCATCGGCACTGGAAAATACCCAGACGATACTCTTATCCCCAAAGTCATTGAGGCGAGCGGATCAGAAGTGATCACTGTCGCCCTTCGACGTGTAGACATCTTACACCCTCATGACAACATCCTCTCACATATCCCCAAACACATGAAACTTTTGCCAAATACCGCCGGAGCCCGCACAGCCGATGAGGCCGTGCGCATCGCCAGACTTGCAAAAGCCAGCGGCTGTGGGAATTGGATCAAAATTGAAGTGATTTCAGACAGTCGCAATCTCTTGCCAGACGGCTATGAAACAGCAAAAGCTACTGAAATTCTTGCCAAAGAAGATTTTGTCGTCTTACCCTATATGAACCCTGATCTTTACGTTGCCCGTGACCTTACAAATGCGGGAGCGGCCGCCATTATGCCCCTTGGTTCGCCAATCGGTTCAAATAGAGGCTTGCAAACAAAAGAAATGATACAAATTCTTATTGATGAAATGGATCTCCCCATTATCGTCGACGCAGGTATCGGCAAGCCATCTCAAGCTTGCGAAGCCATGGAAATGGGCGCAGCAGCCTGTCTTGTCAATACCGCTATTGCCAGTGCAGGCGATCCTATAGGCATGGCAAAAGCTTTTGGTGAAGCTGTCAGAGCAGGGCGTCTTGCCTATCTATCAAAGATGGGAGCGGTGTCTCAAAGAGGAGCTATCGCCTCTTCACCCCTTGAAGGTATTCTCAATATGCAGGAAGAGGGCCAATAAAAAATATGACAAAGCCTCTTTCTTTTTACAATATATTACAAAAGCACTATACAGAAGATCTCTATGAGCGATTTTTAGATGTGCGTGACTATCAAGTACGCTTGGCCCTTGAGATGGCGGCTACCGAAAGACGCCTTGAAGCTCAGCACATCTTGGCCTTACTCTCGCCAGCAGCCCGCCCCTTTCTTGATGAAATGGCCCGCCTAGCCCAAGACATTACTTGGCGGCATTTTGGGCGTACAGTTCAGCTTTTTACCCCCCTGTATCTTTCAAATTATTGCACAAATCAATGTATTTATTGCGGTTTTAATAGCTTAAATACAATCAAGCGTTCTCGCTTGAGCATGGAAGAAATCCGCACAGAGGCCGAAACCATTGCGCAAAGCGGCCTTCGCCACATTTTATTGCTTACTGGTGAAGCCCCAAAAATAGCGAATTTTGACTATATTCATAAAGCCGTCAGCACAATTGCCGATCTTTTTTCAGGCATCGGTATCGAAGTCTTTGCCATGAACGAAGATGAGTACTGTTCATTAGCAGAAGCCGGCGTCGACACCATGACCCTCTTTCAAGAAACATACAATGAAAAGCTCTTTCCAAGCCTGCACCCAAGTGGGCCAAAAAGCGATTTTCTTCATCGCCTTGACGCCCCAGAAAGAGCGGCAAAGGCTGGCATTTTTACAATAAATATCGGATCTTTACTTGGCCTTGACACTTGGCAGACCGATGTCTTTGCCTCTATTCTTCATGCAGACTACTTGCTAAAACATTATCCAAGCACCGAAATCGCTTTTTCCATTCCGCGTATTCGGCCTCATGCTGGCCTTGCACACCCTGTTCAAATTGTGAGCGATATTGATCTCGTACACATCATCTTGGCCATGCGCCTTGCAGTCCCCAAAGCCGGCATTACCCTTTCAAGCAGAGAAAGAGCTGATTTTCGTGATAAACTCATCCCCCTAGGAATTACACGCGTATCCGCAGGAGTACGCACAAGCGTCGGCGGACATAGCACAAAAGACGAAAGCCTACACAAACAGTTCGAAATAGCAGACAATCGCACAGTTGAAGAAATGTACAAAGCCATAAAACAACAAAACTACCATCCAATATTCAAGCACTGGCAACGATTTTAGGAAAGTTTGATTTACTGTCTTTTTGCCCTTTGGCTGCGTCATGCGAATTTTGTGAAAGTCTTATGTATGTCCCTATACACTGCGACTTTCCCAAAATTCGCCTTCCTTGCCAAAGAACAAAAATCCTAGTAAATCAAACTTTCCTTCGGGAATCTGAAAAAACTGAAAAAATCCAAGAAAACTGAAAAAAATCTAACAAAACTATAAAAAGGACGAACTTTCCAGTTTTATATTGTTTTTTTTGGGAATCTTCTAAATTCTCTCTATGAGCGGCGTGTTGTGTTTTTTGGTGTACTCCCTTTTTGGGTATTATTTAAAAAATTTAACGCGCCGCTAATTGAGGGGGTTTGGGGGGGATCATCCCCCCCAAGAAAAAAAAGAAAAAATAAAAAAGAAAAAGATTATGAATTTTGATAGAGTGCTTTTGCATCATTTGTCTGAGGAGCGTGTGGGGCTACTGCGTGGAGCTTGTATTGGCATTATTGGTGCTGGCGGTTTGGGATCGAATGTGGCTTTTTTGTTAGCTCGATCTGGCATTGGTTCTTTTGTGATTGCTGATGGTGATCTTGTTGAAGAATCAAATTTGAACCGTCAGGCTTATGATTTTTCTGATGTGGGCGGGTTTAAGGTTGAGGTATTGCGTAAGAACTTGTTGTCTTTTCGTGCTGATTTGTGTGTTGAGTCTCGTGTTGCTTATATAGGTGTGGGGGATTTGGCTCTTTATGAACCTTGTGATATTGTGATTGAGGCGGTTGATGGGGCAAGTGTGAAGCGTGAGTTGGTGGAGGCTTTGCTTTTGTCTGGTAAGAGGGTGATTTCTGCTTCGGGCATGTCTGCTTGGGGTGGTGGCGAGATGCGGGTGCGTCGTTTTGGTGAAAATTTGTATGTGGTTGGTGATGGGGGCTGTGAAGTGAGTGAGTCAAGGCCGGCTATGGCGCCGAGGGTGATGATGGCGGCAGCTTTGCAGGCTGATGTGGTTTTGCACTTATTGCTTGGCGATGTGGTGGAGTAGATTAAAGACTATCGAGGTCTTGCTTTTTTTGCAGAAGTGTTTATAGTTTTTTAAAGCAGTTTAAGGAAATATAATTTTTTTCTTTTTTAGCCTAAAGTTTTTTTAATTTTGTCCGATAGGCTTTTGTAGAGACCGATTATAACTTATTTTATTGATTTTTAGGGACAGTTATGCAAGTTGGCACAGTTCTTCGCACAAATTTTATGGGAACGAGCTTTTCTCCAGTACCTGGAGTTGAGGCTGTACGTCCATTTGAGGGAAGAAATCCTGACCTTTTTCTTGAGGGTGAGGGACGCCAGAGCAGTACAGACAGCACGGGTATTCGTCTTTCTTCAGAGACACAGGCTTTTCTTGATGAATTAGCGAGTGCTGAGCAGGGTCTTGCAGGTCAAGGAAATTCCTTTGCCGCTCTTTCTGATGCAGCTTCTGCTGTGAACTATACTTCTCGTGCTGGCCAAGTGATGGCTAGCCAAGCAAGTACTGGCCAGACAAATTTTTCAGCTCATACTCATTCACAGGGGCAGGGCTTTTCTCGTGCAGCCAATGTATACAATCAGTCAATGGCGAGCAGCCGTGGAATGTTGCAGCCGAGTGGGACAGCGATTTCTGTGAGGGTTTAGCGAAGTTTTTTTGAAGAAAGGTTGGACTGTTATTTTTTAAACAGTTCTGCATGCGAACCGATACG
>CAYJIB010000007.1:236-12860 GCA_964370125.1 uncultured Desulfovibrionaceae bacterium | reverse complement strand
AATCTTCATCTGGTCTAAACCATTCAATTTTTTTTTCACCCTGAAAGCTTGCCCCTCGAAACCAGGTCCATTGTCTTTTGGCATAGGCTCGTGTCTTTAAAAACCAGTCGGCCTTGCCTTCTTCAAAAGACATTTCACCAAGGTGCATAGCAAGGGCTTCTTTGCAGCCAATGCCAGACCAGCCTGGCGCAGTAAGGTCTGGGCATTTCTCATAAGCCATTGCTGCCTCGCTAAAAGCCCTGTTTCTTTTGCTTTCATCACCAATCATCATTTCAATGCGTTGTGACAAAAAAGGCGCAAGCTCGTTTAGAGGCAAGCCTAACCCAAGGCGCAAGACATTGTAAGGCGGGGGCGCAGGTGTTTCATCATGCCAGCAAGAAAAAGCTTTGCCTGTGCTATAAAAAACCTCTAAAGCCCGCAAAATTCTCTGTTTATCATTAAAATGAATACGAGCGGCATAAACAGGGTCATGCTCGAGCAGTTCTTCGTACAAAGCCTGCAAACTTTGCTCTTCAAGGCGCAAGTTAAGCGCATTTTGCACTGTTTCATCAATTGCAGGAATAGCGACAATGCCGTCAAGCAAGGCACGATAATACAGACCTGTCCCACCAACAAGCATGGGCAAACGTCCAGCATCGTGCGCTTTTTGAATAGCCTCTTCAGCCAGATCTAACCAAATGCCCGCACTGATGTTTTTTTCAGTCGGCAAAAAACCATAAAGTTCATGCGGGCAAAGCGCTTTTTCCTCTTCATCTGGTTGAGCCGTAATGCAAGGAAAGTCCGTGTAAACTTGACGAGAATCAGCATTAATGATTGCACCATTAAAGTTTTTGGCAATTTGCAGAGCCAAGGCACTTTTCCCAGTACCGGTCGGCCCCATAAGGCAAAGCAGGGGAGTTTTATTCACGACTTGACCTTTAATCAGATATTTTTGAGCTCTTTTGCGAAAATTTTTCGTGCAAAAGGTCTTGAACATGATCAGGTACAAGGCCGCTCACATCGCCACCAAGCTTGACCACTGTCTTAATAATTGTCGAGCTGATATACAAAGAACGATAATCAGCAATAAGAAAGACTGTTTCTATATCGGGCATAAGCTTTTTATTCATCAAAGCGATTTGAAACTCGTATTCATAATCAGAAACTGCCCGCAAACCTCGCAAAAGCAACTTTGCTCCGCAAGATTTAGCGTATTCTACAAGCAAACCCTTAAAAGACTGTACCTTTATACGTGGCTCATGTGCAAAGGCCTCTTGCACCATCGCTTCGCGTTCCTCAAGACTAAAAAGTGGATTTTTGCTCGTGTCTGCCGCAACCGCAACTATAAGCTCATCACAAAGATGAAGACCACGCTCAATGATATTGGTATGCCCCCGCGTAAGAGGGTCAAAAGTGCCGGGATAAACCATTATTCTTTTGTCATGTGCCATGCAAGTATCCTTGTTTGTCCATACGATCTGTCAAAAAAAGGCTCAGCAAAAGCAGCAGGCAGTTCATCAAGAATATCTTTTGTAAGCACTTTTTTTTCTTGACTATTTTCATCTGTAACTTTTTCTAAAGTCTTTTGAGCAATTTTCAAAGCTTTTTTTTGAAATTTTCTTGTTTCTTCAATTTCTGCAATAAGTATAGCGTTTTCAGTATATAAGCCGTTTCTTTCAAGGCCCTTCAAGCTTTCTTGTAAAATTTTCTTCCCATAAGGAGGGTCAATAAAAATAAGAGAAAAAGGCGCCCCCTTATACGAACGAAAAAAAGACTCAACTGTCATTCCATAAACAGAAGCACGGCCTGACAAATCAAAATTTTGCACATTTTTTTGGAGGCACAAGACAGCCCTCTTGCTGTTCTCAACAAGACTCGCATGAGATGCCCCACGACTAAGAGCCTCAAAAGCCAAAGAACCCGACCCAGCAAATAAATCCAAAACCCTCGTCTGAGACCAATGAATCCCTTGAGATAAAAGCATAGAAAAAATCGCCTCACGAACCTTGCCCATAGCAGGACGATAACCCTCGCCCTCAACACTCAAAAGCTTACGCCCCTTTAACGAACCAGATATAATTCTCATAGTAGCCTATTTTTTAATTTTTTAATTTTTTTTTGGGGGAAATGATTTCCCCCATACCCCCTCAATTACGGCATTTCATGGCTTTTCTTACACTGCCTTCGGCAGCGCAAAAAAAGCCACAAAATGCCGCCATGAGAGAGTTATAGTTTTATCATAAGTTTGTTGTGATTTTGTAGGTTTAATTTTGTGTAAAGGTTTTATAGTAAAGGCTTGAAATAGAAGGAATTAACTACTAAAATTCCGACAAAATAGATAAAAGCTCTTGATTCAAATGAAGCACTCGATCACGCAAATCACGTTGCTGCGATAGAGGCAAAGACTCTGCTTGATCAAGGATTTCTTTGAGCCTTTGCATTTTTCTCTCTGTATTTTCCAAAACAAAGTCCCAATGCACTGGTCGGCCAAGATTCACAATCTCGCTTGGCGCAGGGCCAGCAGGCAAGGCTTCTGGGCTTGGGCGCAAAGTCATCTCTTCTAAATAATCAGGAATATGCGCAGAAAGGCCATAACGTTCTTTAATACAAGCCGCAAAATCTTTTTGGGCTTCATATTCACCATGAATAAGGACTATTTGCAGATCGTCTTTAATGATGGGCTCAATCCATTCAAGAAGCTGGGACTGCCCGGCATGAGCAGAAAATCCATTGATTGTAAAGATTTTTGCCTTGATAGCAATATCTTCATTAAAGAAACGAATACTTTCAGCGCCGTCAACTATGCGACGCCCCGGAGTCCCCATCGCTTGAAAGCCAACAAAGATAATACTCGCCCCAGGCTTCCAAGCATTGTGGCGGATATGGTGCTTAATACGCCCAGCATTACACATACCACTCGCTGAAATAACAATAGCAGAACCCTTACTGTTGTTGATAGCTTGCGACTCTTCAACGGTCTGCGAAAATTTTAAATTCGGCAAAAGCTTTAAAGGATCGTCCATATCTGGAGCGTCAAGATAAGTCATAAATTTTGAAAAGACTTTTGTCGCCTTAATAGCCAAAGGGCTGTCAAGATATATAGGAAGATTCTTTGGAAGGCGGCCTTGCTTGTCAAGCTGATAAAGACAATACAAAATCTCTTGCGTACGTCCAACAGCAAAGGCAGGAATAAGAATCTTCTCATTATGCTTCACACTGTAGGCAATGGCTTCTGCCATTTCATCAAGTGTAAGTTCTTCATTTTTGTGATCTCTATTGCCATAAGTCGACTCTAAGAAAAGATAGTCTGTGCAATGCGGCTCTTGTGGATCGTGCATAAGCAAGGTCCCAGGCCGCCCAATATCGCCAGAAAAAATCAGCCGAGAGGTTTTTTCGTCTTCGGTAATGATAAGTTCAATAAAAGCTGAACCAAGAATATGACCTGCATCACGGTAAGTGACTTGAATGCCTTCAGCTGGGCTAAAACTTTCTTCATAATTCACAAGGTCAAAAAACTCGAGGCTTTTGTGAGCGTCTTCTATCGTATAAAGGGGCTTTACATGGTCATTTTTTTCATTGCGTCTGGCTAATTTTTTGCGTTTGTATTCTGCCTCCATTTCTTGGATATGCGCTGAATCCTCAAGCAAAAGACCCACCAAATCAATAGTTGGAGGGGTGGCATAAATGGGCTTGTTAAAACCGTCTGCCACAAGGCGGGGCAAAAGACCCGAATGATCAATATGTGCATGAGTAAGCAAGATGAAGTCAAGCGAAGCTGGCTGATAAATCTTGCTTTCAAAATTTCTTTCGTCTCGAGCAAAACTGCCTTGATGCATACCGCAATCAACTGCAAAACGCGCATTTTTTGTCTCTATTACAAAACACGAACCCGTAACGCTTTGTGCGGCTCCAAGAAATTGAATTTTCATACTGTTCGCCCCCTTTTTATGATGTTGGTGCAAATAAACCTTACAAATCAGGCTTCAAACTCCATATATGTGGCAGATTGCCCGTCTTTTTCTGCTACTGAAACAGAAAAAAGTGTAATGCCTTTCGGAAGCTTGGCTTCTATCCTTTGCCAAAAGACCTTAGACAAATTTTCTGCTGATGGGTTGATGCTGTCAAAAGGCGGACGATCATTCAAAAGTGAATGGTCAAATTCTTCAAGTGTTTCTTTAAGAATAGCCTTTAAGTCTTTAAAATCCATGAGCATATGAGTTTTTTTATCAAGGATTTCGCCCTGAACAACAAGTTCGACTTGATAATTGTGGCCGTGAAGGCGCTCACATTTCCCTTCATAATGGCGCAAGGCGTGTGCGGCGCTAAAATCGCCTGCTACAGTAAGGCGCCAAAGCTTTTTTTTCATGTCTTTTCCTTAGGTTTGCAAAAAAACAGTGTGAAAATTTGTGTTTTAAGCAATTTTTTGCATAAAAGCTTGCACTTCTTGGCTCCAAGCAAGACTTGGGCGAATGCAAAATTTTGGGCCAAGAGCAAAGAGGCAGGTCACGCCATCGATAGTCAAATACATATAGAGAGGTGTTTTCCCTGCGTGTTTGGCGCACAGAGCTTGGAGTGAAGCAAAATTATCGTCTGTTAGCGGGGCTTCACGCAAGTCAAGTTCAAAAGGAACATCACTTTCAATCAAGCTTGCTTCAAGGTCATGAACACTCGTTGCGATAAGTTTGATATTGGCCTTTGGTGCATCTTCATTTGTTTCATCAGTCCCTTCTTCTTGCCTTTCATAAGTGTCTTGATCATCAAGATTGGTTGTGGCGACTAAGAGCAGAGGCTTTTCACTGTCGAGCAATTCTTTATATTGTGCATAATCTCTGGGGAAAAAAACCACTTCGCCAGAGGCCGTTAAATCTTCAACACCCACAAAGGCCATGCGATTTGGCGCTTCTTCCCCCCCTTTTTGTGGGCGGCTTTTTGTGGTGATTTCTTTCTTGCTTGTAACAAGCACGGCCACTTTTATTGTGCTTTTTGTGGGCATTATAGCCGCGTCTTCAAGGTTTGAGAGCGAAAGACGAGAGCATTCATACCTAAAAGGTTGCAAAGGGTGGCTTGTTAGGAAAAAGCCCAAGGCTTCTTTTTCAAAAATAAGTTTTTCTGCTTCATTCCATTCTTCAACATTTTGTTCACTGATATCAAGACCAAGTCCGCCTAATGGCTTTTCTTCGACTTTTGGGCTAAAGGCAAGGAGTGACATTTGATTGGAGTCTTTGTCTTTATTGTGTTTTTGTGCACGGCTCACAAGTATTTCTATAGAGGCCAGTAGGGAAGCACGTGTGCATTCAAAACAGTCAAAAGCCCCGGCCTTAATAAGGCTTTCAATCACCCTTTTTGTAATTTTTCGCAAAGTTACGCGACAACAAAAATCATACATCGAAGCAAAAGGCCCGTTTTTTTCTCGTTCAGCTATAATGTCTTTTATGGCTTCATCGCCGACATTTTTGATAGCTCCAAGGCCAAAGACAATACTGTCTTCATGAATGGTAAAATTTCGTAAGCTTTTTTGAATGTCGGGCTTTTGGATAGTGATATTCATGTCTCTACAGGCGGCTATGTATTTGAGAATTTTGTCATTATTACCGATTTCAGAGCTTAATAGAGCCGACATAAAGGGCAAGGGGAAATGGGCTTTTAGGTAGGCCGTATGATAGGTGATGAGCGCATAAGCTGCTGAATGGGATTTATTGAAGCCGTATTCAGCAAATTCTTCCATCAGGTCAAAGATACTGGTAGCTTTTGCGTGTGGGATATTTTGCGCCAAGGCCCCTTCAACAAAGCGGCTGCGTTCTCTGGCCATTTCTTCTGTGTCTTTTTTGCCCATAGCACGGCGCAACAGGTCAGCATTGCCAAGAGTGTATTTACCAACAATTTGAGCAATTTGCATAACTTGCTCTTGATAAACTATCGTGCCATAGGTGTCTTTTAAGCATTGCTCAAGCACTGGCAAGGGGTATTCAATGGGGCTTTCGCCGTGCTTACGCTTAATAAAGACGTCCACCATACCAGAATTTAAAGGGCCTGGACGGTAGAGAGCGAGCATAGCAATAAGATCTTCAAAACAAGTGGGTTTAAGTTTTCGCAAATAATCACGCATACCCGAACTTTCCACCTGAAAAACGCCATCAGTTAAGCCTTTTGAAAGCAATTCATAGCTTTTTTTGTCGGTAAGGGGCAGGGTGTCGAGGTCTGGGGCTTCTTGGCCGCTGTCAGAAATATTTTGTAGGGTGCTGTGGATAAGGGTCATTGTACGCAGGCCAAGAAAATCAAACTTTACAAGGCCAACTTTTTCAATGATTTTCATATCGTATTGTGTTACTAGCTCGTTTTTCTTGCCATGATACAGAGGCAGATAATCGTCCATTTGCGTATCGGCAACAACAAGGCCGGCCGCATGGGTTGAGGCATGGCGAGAAAGGCCCTCAAGACGTAAAGAAATGTCGAGCAAGTGCTTGATATTTTTGTCAGTATTATAGAGTTTTCTTAGCTCTGGTTCTTTGTCTAAGGCCAAAGAAAGGGTCATTTTTAAGTCATTGGGGATAAGCTTTGCGAGTTTGTTCACCTCGGCATAAGGAAAATCAAGTGTACGCCCCACATCACGCACTACGGCCTTTGCCTTCATCTTTCCAAAGGTGGTGATTTGCGCAACAGTGTCTACGCCGTATTTTTGGCTGACATAGCGGATAACGTCCGCGCGCTTTTCCTCGCAAAAATCGACGTCAATATCGGGAAGGCTTATGCGTTCGCTGTTCAAAAAACGTTCAAAAAGCAAATTGTAGGGTAGAGGGTCAATGTTTGTAATCCGTAAAGCCCAAGCCACAAGAGAGCCCGCGGCAGATCCACGTCCAGGCCCAACAGGAATGCCATTGTCCTTTGCCCAGTTGATAAAATCTTGCACAATAAGAAAATAATCAGGAAATTTCATGTCACAAATAACATTAAGCTCATGCTCAAGCCTGTCTCTATAGACCTGCATGTCGATATTGTCTTTGTTTGGGTGGGCTTCAAGGCGTTTTTCAAGGCCGTTTCGAGAAAGATTTCTAAATTCATCTTCGGGCGTCACGCCTTCTGGTAAGGCGTATACAGGAAAAATATGCGAGCCAAGAGGAATAGAAAGATTACAATTTTCAGCAATTACACAAGTATTTGATAGGGCTTCGGGGATATGTGAAAAAGCACTTGCCATTTCTTCAGGCGATTTTACATAAAGATCCTTTGTGTCAAAGCGCATACGCTGAGCATCATTGACCTTGGCCTTGGTTTGAATGCAAAGTAAAACGTCATGTGCCTCGGCATCAGAAGCTTGCAGATAATGGCAATCGTTTGTCGCAACAAGGGGAATGCCTGTAATTTTAGAAATTTCGCACAATTTTTCATTGGCAATAGCTTGTTCGGGAAGAGAATTTGACTGCACCTCAAGATAAAAATTGTTTTTATAGATAGATTGATACTCTTTTGTAATAGCAAGGGCATCATCAAAGGTGCCGCCACCTGAAAGAAGTTTGTTTCTTCCAAGCAGGGTACGAGGGATTTCACCAGCAATACAGGCAGAAAGAGCGGTAAGGCCTTCAGCGTGTTGGCTGAGCAATTTTTTGTCAACACGGGGTTTGTAATAAAAGCCGTCAAGGCAAGATTTTGTAACTAATTTTACAAGATTATGATAGCCAGTCAGATTATTTGCTAAAAGAACAAGGTGATGACGAACTCTCGCATTGGGCGAGCTGCGGTCGGTATGATCGCCAGCGACATAAACCTCACAACCGATAATGGGCTTTAAGTCATGCTTTTGGCATTCAAGATAAAATTGTAAAGCTCCGTACAGATAACCGTGATCAGTTATCGCTATAGACTTCATGCCAAAGGCTTTGACTGTTTTGCACAGTTCAGAGATGCGTATAGCTCCGTCAAGAAGGCTATATTCTGTATGGCAGTGTAGGTGGACAAAGTCTGACATAGCTATCCTAAATAAAAAAATGTTTAGAGCAAAAAAGAAAAGCTAGTTCTTGCTTCCTCATGCAAAGAGTGTACTATGGCAAGGTCTTTATGACAAGGAAATTCAGTTATTTTCAATTTTCAAATAAAAAGCTATTTTTTCAATAGGATAAAGGATTATAAAAGTAAAACTTGAGGTTTTATTCATTTGAGTTTTCTCAGCAATCCTTCAATCAATAAAAAGTAAGCCTTCGGAAATTTCATCAACAAAAACAATTCTTTGAATGCCAAGAGCTTGCCATCTTTCTAAGAGTGCGCCTTTGTGTCCTCTCCAAAAACCTTTTGTTTTGAGAGGAAGGTGCAGAGCCTTTGCTTTTTTGCCTTCTTTATGAACGATTTCTTCTACTTGCATGATAAGAACCTCACCCATAACCATGCTGCCAAGAGCTTTGTGCTGTGGCCCTGCGAGAATATTCATTGTAGGGCTGTAAGCAAGGCCAAAACGGATAATAGGCACGCCTTGCTCCCACGCTTTGAGAGTGGCTTTTGAAAGAGCAGTTACTGTTTCCTTCAAATCCCAAGGCATAAAACTGCCCTCTTGCCACAATGAAGCGAGTTTTGTGCTTTCTAGCACAAGACAAGGATAAAGGCGTAAGGTTTTTGGTAAAAAAGAAAGTGACATATCGACGTCTTGCAAAAAAAATTTAGTGTTGAGTTCGGGCATTCCAGGCATGAGTTGGATGCCAAGGCTGCAAGCACTTTTTTGTACTATGTCGCAAGCTTTAAGGGCAATTTCCATAGAATAGCCACGACTACAAGCATTCAAACTGGCCTCATTAAATGATTGAATACCAAGTTCAATATGACAAAGTCCATTTTTTGCTAAAAAGTTAAGATGATCAATTTCGCAGGCATCGGGGCGAGTAGAGCAGCGGGCTTTATCCACCCAGCCACGACTGATCAAGTCTTGAATCAAGTCAAGACAGTCTTTTTGTTCGTCAAAGGGGAGAGCTGTGAATGTACCACCATAAAAGGCCAATTCGAGTTTTCTTGGCTTGTCAAACTTTCTTTGATGATTTGCAATTTCCTGCCAAGCCTTTTGTAAAAGAGCTTTCAAAGAAAATTTAGTGCTTTGACCTGTTTGAGCATCTTGAGCGCAAAAGATACAGCGGACTTTACAAGCAGCAAAGGGAATAAAGATTGGCCAAATACGATGCTGCTCTTTTGAAAGATTTTTTGGGCCTGTAAGGATTTTATACATCTTTATAAGGGTGGGATGAGGAAATAAAAAAGGAAAATGTCATAAACGCTTGACTTCAAGAGAAAAAAAGGTTAACTGATTATATAAAGCTTATCAAGGAAAACTTTTCACATGCAAGAGTTCTATCATCCACGATTTGGTAGAAGTTTTTTATGTTTGTGTAATTCCTTGTTTTTATAAGCTTTTATCTGAACAAAACACCTGACTATGGAGGAAAGATGCAAAAGTCATTGACAAAAGCAGATATTGTTGAAGCAATTTATGAAAAAATTGATAAAAATCGATCTGATGTAAAACAGATTGTAGAAGATCTTTTGGTGCTTATGAAAGACGCCATCAAAGAAGACAATGCTTTGTTGATTAGCGGTTTTGGAAAGTTTGAAGCTTATGCAAAAAAAGAGCGTCGTGGACGTAATCCACAGACAGACGCAACAATTACCTTACCCTCAAGAAAGGTCATTGTTTTCCGTCTTTCTCGTAAATTCCGTGCAGAACTCAATCCTGACGAATAGTTAACGAATTTTGGCGGATTTTCTTGATTTTTATGCTGCATAGTTAAGATTGTGCTGTGCAATTGTTTACATAAACAATATTTCGTTTTTTCAAAATTGTAAAAATTGCCCTAAGAAGAACAGAGGTTCTTTTTAGGGCAATTTTTTTAAATGGAGTTTTACACCAGCGAGTTTTTTTTGGGGTTTTTCTTCGAGAGGGGCTTTTGTCTACCAAAAGGGGAGCATAGCTCTTTACCCCGCATCCCCCCCTTTCCAGTGCCAACACTTTGCGAAATAAAGAAAACCCCTAGCGCAAAGGTCGCTAAGGGTGATAAAGGTTTTATTGGATAGAAGTTTTTTCAAGTTATTTAGAAATAGTTAATTTCAAAGTGCTTCGCTATGAAGTACCGACTTATTGAAGTTTTTTGAAAGGGGTCCTTAATAAAGCAGGGGGAAAACTTTTTTCCAAAAAAGTTTTCCCCCAGAAAAAAAACCTCATTCACTTAATAAGCGTGTGAATCGTTTTCGATGCTTTCGGGTGTGACTTTGTGTGCAAAGAGTCTAAATACCCACACTTGGTAGCCGATAACAATAGGAATTGTCACAAGGGTTACACCAAGCATGATGCCAAGGGTCAGCTTGCTTGAGGCTCCGTTAAAGATTGTCACGCTGTATGAGAGGTCAAGAGAAGAAAGGATAATTCCTGGATACATTCCAAAGACCCCAAAGAAGGTGACAGATATAATAAAGAGCGCGCTCATGCACCAAGCTCCGAGCAGGTTTCCAGCTGTAATGAAGGCTCTAATAAGCAAGATGCTTACAACGGCGATCATTGGGAAAATAAGGAGCATGGGGCTTTTGAAGTAGTTTGCATAAAGGTTTGTGTAAAAGGCTGTAAGCAGTAAGAAGAGAAGTACCAAGCCAAAGCTTGCATACCAGGCTTTTTTGGCTGACATTACCGCTCTTTCATGCAATTCGCCTTCTGACTTTAAGGCGAGCCACAAGGCCCCGTGTACGATGAACATAGCCACAAAGAACAGTCCACCAGCAAGGCCGTAAGGGTTTAAAAGCTTTAAGATATTGCCATGATAGACGCCGTTTTCATCAATGGGGATACCCATAAACAAATTGGCAAAGGCAACACCCAAGAGCAAGGCAGGTAAGAGATTGCCTAAGAATTGAAAGACGTCCCACATCTTGCGCCATTTTGGGCAATCTTTTTTATTGCGAAATTCATAAGATACCGCTCTGAAGATAAGCGCAAAAAGCAAGATGAGCAGGGGAGCGTAGAGAGCAGAGAACATGACTGCATAGGCCTTTGGAAAGGCCGCAAAGGTCACGCCACCAGCTGTGATAAGCCACACTTCATTGCCGTCCCAATAAGGGCCAGCGGCATTGTAGATGATGCGGCGATCCATATCGCTCTTGCTGATAAAGGGCAAAAGAGTGCCCATGCCAAAGTCAAAGCCGTCTAAGGTAAAGTACACAGCCCATAAGAGTCCCCAAAGGACAAACCACGTTGTTTCAAGTACCATTTTCGTCCACCATTTCCTTTAGGTTTGGGGGCCTTTGCAGGCGTATTTACGAATGAGATAGATGGCAAGCACACCAAGGAAGGTATAAATAGCCACAAAGGCCGCCAAGGATATGGCGACTGATGAGGTAGGAACAGGCGAAACAGCTTCGCTTGTACGCATCACATTATAGACTATCCAAGGCTGACGGCCAATTTCTGAAACCGCCCAGCCAGCCATAATGGCAACATAGGGGAAAGGGATAACCCAAGGCAGAATCTTTAATAAAAGGCTCGATTCTTCAAGCTTGTTGCGTCTGAAAAAGGCCCAAAAAGCAAGAAGAAGGAAAATGCCGCCAAGACTGACCATTAAGCGAAAAGCCAAAAAGGTCGGCACAACAGGCGGAATATCGTCTCCAAATTCCTTAAGCCCCTTTACCTCTGCATCGCCATCACTAAAGGCAATGTAGCTGAGCATATTGGGAATAGGGAAGAGTTCAAAATAATTCTTTTTATTGGCAACATCTGGCCATGTAAGAAGATACATGGGTACATTTGTTGAAGTGTCCCAATGTGATTCCATAGCTGCGAGTTTTGCTGGCTGAAGCTCTGAAACGGTTTGTGCGTGTTTGTGACCTTGGAAGGGCACAAGAAGGGCACAGACAAGAGTGAGGGGCAAGGCAAACTTAAAGGACTTCTTGAAGAAATCAAGTTCATTTTTACGCAAGATATGCCAAGCTGAAATCCCCATCACAAAGAAACCAGAAAGCATCCACGCAGAAAAAATGGTGTGGAAATACTGCCCCCAAGCAAAGGGATTGGTGAGGACTTCAAAAAAGCTGTCTAGTTCTGCACGATTATTACGAATGACATAGCCTACGGGATTTTGCATCCAACCATTGGCAAGGATAATCCAAACAGCAGAAATATTACCTGCAAGCGCAACAAGCCAAATAGCGGCACAGTGAACTTTTTTGCTCACTCTTTCCCAACCAAAGGCCCAAACAGCGATAAAGGTCGACTCTAAAAAGAAGGCAACAGTGGCTTCAATAGCAAGCAAAGAGCCAAAAATATCGCCAACATATTCAGAATAGCGTGACCAATTTGTCCCGAATTGAAATTCTAGGGTAATCCCCGTTACTACGCCTAGGGCAAAGTTAATAAGAAAAAGCTTGCCCCAAAATTTTGCCATGCGTTTGTATGTTTCGTCACCCGTTTGTACGTAACGTGTCTCCATAACAGCAAGAAGAAGCGACAAACCCAAGGTGAGAGGTACAAAGATAAAGTGGAAAAATACCGCCACAGCAAATTGTAAGCGCGACAGCATAACAACATCAAAAAATTCCATAGTGGCTCCTTCTTTTTTTAGCCAGATTCTACCTATCTTATATGTTTATTCGAGGGAGATTAGGGGCTTAAGGACTGTTTTTTGTTTAGGG
>CAYJIB010000007.1:0-226 GCA_964370125.1 uncultured Desulfovibrionaceae bacterium | reverse complement strand
CTTTGAAATAAAGTTACCATTTCACATTACTTTTTCATAATTTATCAGCATCTTCTATTGTTTTTCGAGGGAGATTATGGGCTTATGGGGGGGAAGATATTCGCCTCGCAAGTATTACATTGAAAGTTTATTGAGACAAGACAAGGCTTTCTTTGGCTTAAACTTGCGAGTCTCATATATTTCCCCCCCCTTGCCCCTAGTTCTCCCTCGAGCTCCCTCTTAACCC
>CAYJIB010000006.1:33692-42188 GCA_964370125.1 uncultured Desulfovibrionaceae bacterium | reverse complement strand
AAACAAGCCCAAAGAAGGTCTCAAAAAATTTAGTCCCCTGTCCCCCCTCACACAATAATATAAGATTCTAATAATTTATAAATAAGTAATGTGAATTGGCAACTTACATTTAAAAAACAAGCCCAAAGAAGGTCTCAAAAAATTTAGTCCCCTGTCCCCCCTCACACAATAATATAAGATTCTAATAATTTATAAATAAGTAATGTGAATTGGCAACTTACATTTAAAAAACAAGCCCAAAGAAGGTCTCAAAAAATTTAGTCCCCTGTCCCCCCTCACACAAAAATATAAGATTCTAATAATTTATAAATAAGTAATGTGAAATGGTAACTTCCAATCAAAAAAACCTAAAAAACCCAAAAAAAGCCCAAAAAAATCCTAAAATCCAAATCCAAATCTTATTCCCCTTCCTTCAAGCGCAAATCCCTATAGGCTTTTCTTACACGCCTGTCAAAGCGATCATACACACGGTACAAATTCTTTGAAAAAGTCTCAATATTAGCCTCTTCAAGTCCTTTGCTTGTTGGGGTAAAAACAAAAAGCTGTTGTCTTGCTTGCCCGCCTGACCAAGAAATCGGCGCCATACTCCAAGGCATGGTCTGTGCCTGCATAAGGCGATTATTTACTATATCAGCTGAAAAATTTTGCGGAAGCTGCATAAAGGAGGCAAGGCGCACAAAATCATAGCCAAGGCCTACCCAAAAATCTGGCGCTTCTTGTTGGCTTGCCTGCATCATATTGATAAGGTCAAGGGCCTTTGGAGAAGGATTTAAGGCGTTCCACATTCCAGGAAAGACAATAAATTGTGCCCCTTGCGGCGTAGCAAGGGCAGAGCTGTTCCCTTCTTGCCCAAGGCCTTGTTCCCAAAGCGTTGTCCCCATAAAGACAAGACGGTCCTCGCCCTGAAAAAGAATATAAGGAATCATGATTTCCGTATTTTTCCAGCTGTCAGGGATAAAAACAGCTTGCATTGTGCTTTGCGGCACAGGCACTTCATCAACCATGCGCACATTCAAAAAAGAGGCCGTAAGCTCATTCCACGTCGTTGTGTCCGAAGGACTATAAAAGGTCGAATTGGGAGCAGAAGGGCTAAGCTCGCCAAAAAGACCGCTCATGCGCTGACCATAGGTGTCATCAGGCGCGAGCACGCCATAATTTTGTACTCCAAGAGCATTGGTAAAGGCAAGTGTGGCCTGAATTTGGTCTGTGGGGCTGGTGAAAAAACGCCAAGCCACTTGGCCTTCGTCCATTGGATCAATCTGCGACAGGAAGGCAAAGAAAGCGTGCTTGCTTAAAAGCCCACGTTCTTTAATGGTGCTGTATGTTGAGGCTTGCAAAGGCCCGCCCACAGCCACACATTCCGCCGGCAATCTTTCAAGTTCTGTCAGCCAATTTGCTTGATCGGTATTGATAATAGCCAGTTCAAGTGACGAACCCGCACGACTAAGCTCTTCTTGTGCGGCAGAAGCCCCACGAGAAATCTTCCACGCAACCGAGCTATAGGGCCCAGAAAGAGGCAGGGCAAGCGCCACACAATGCTCGCTTTGCAAGCTTCTGATCTCTTCTGGCCTCGTGTTGAGTACATCAAAAAGCAGTTGTGGGTCAGCAAAGAGCGAGGGATAGTTGATACGCCCTTGCAAATTGGGGACATCGCCGCTTTGATAGGCCTGCGCACGGCGAAGCCCTTCAAGCAAGACAATTGTCCAAGGATAGATGGGGTCGGACTCTGGTGTGCTTTGTTGCAAAATTTGTGAGAAAGTCGCGTTTGTGGCGTATTGCAAAGCATTAAAAAGCGCGCGTTCAAGGCCTGCACGGTCAACTACAGAGGTCGTGTCATAGGCCTGAGCAAAAAGCCCAAAGGTATTCAAATAATCAGGCGGAAGGCTCAAGCTTTGTGCAATAAGAAAGGCATTGGCGAGGACTTGCTCGTGTAAATCGCCTTGCTGTATAGCAGCCTGAATGCGCTGTCTTTGCTCATAAGGCGGTAAAGACATAAGAGATTTTAGCCAAGTCCTTTGCCAAGCGTGGTTCTTTGTGGCGTCAGGTAAAGCCGCCTTCCAGCTGTCAAGATTGACAAAGGCAAGGTAAGGGTGCTTATTGGCAAGCGAAGCAAGGGTAAAGGTCTCCCAAGCTTGATTTTTACTCTCTTCGCTGATTGTTGGGTCTTGCATGGCCTCGATAAAGAGCTGTTCGGCTTCGGCGGCATTGCCAACTAAAAAGGCGGCATGGGCCCTTTCAAGGCTTGTCGGAACAGGCACAATTTCAACCGCAGGGCCTTGCGAAAAAGGGGCTGTGCTACAGGCGAGTGAAGAAAAAAGTATGTAGGCAATGCCAAAAAAGAGGCGCATTGATTTGAGGGAAAAGGCTTTCATGAATGTTCCTTCGTCATTGAAAAGAGACTTTGGCTAAAGCCCCTGCGCAATAATTTGCACAAAGGTCTTAATAAGCTAGACTTAAAATATGCCACAAAAGACAGAAATTTGCAAGACGGCACAGAGAAGAAAGATATGTTATCTTCTTGAAGGTGCTAAAATTTTATTCAAGATTATCGCCCAATTTATTCAAGGTTTCTTGCATTTGCCATCGTCGTAAGCCATTGAAAATATTGTTATGTTGCATGGCCTTGCCTTCGTGCAATTCTTTGACCTTATTTGTGTAATGCGCTCTTTTGCTCTTGTCAGAAGAAGGGCAAGGATTTTTCCATACAGGGAGCTGCCATTGTCTTGCGGCACGCTGAATGTCTTTTTTTTCCATAAGGATAAGGGGGCGAATGACCATAAGCTCACCGCCAAAAAAAGCTTCATTGGGCGAAAGCCCTTCAACTCGGCCATTTTGCACAAGATTCATAAAGAAATTTGTCACCAAATCATCAGCCGTATGCCCAAAGGCAAGGTGGCTAAGCTTGTACTTTTTACACAACATAAAGAGCGCAGTGCGGCGAAGTCTGGCGCACAAAAAACAGGGCGATTTGGTGAGGTTTTCATCAGAATGCCCTTTAAGACCGTGATCGGTCAGGGCAATATGGCACGACAAGCCGTGTTCTTTGACATAGTCAAGAAGGGGGGCGTGATTTTCTGCATCAAAGCCCGCATTGATGTGCAAGGGCATGATTTCAAAGGGAAAGGGAACAATGCGCTGGCGGTGGCGCAAGACCTCAAGCAAGACCCAAGAGTCCACACCGCCAGAAACAGCCACGCCTATTCGAGCGCCTGGCCCGATCATGCGCATTTGTTGCATGGCTTTGCCAGCTCCCTTTACGCAGGCTTTTTGGGCATAAGACAGGGCGACTCTAGTCATATAGGCCTAGGCTTTTGGTGAAAGGTTTTTTTGAAACAAAAGCGTCGTCTACTTTGCAAAAGACTTTATGAAATCAACTACATAGTTGAAAACAGACATTCAAAATTCGTGGATTTTTTGAAAAAGTTCAAACATGATTTTTCCTTGTTTAAGTATTTTTGTTCGGCTTGAAATGTTAGTACACAGGCCATAACAAGTCAACAAAAAAAGCGTTTTTGCAATAAAAGCTTGCATTGACAGACCTTTCACCTTGTGGCTATAGTGCTCTTTCGCCCTATTTTACTTGATAACACGATCTTCTGGCTTGAAAAGTCATGGATGCTCTGCTGTCCATAAAATTTAACCAAAAGACAAACACAGTAATATACTGATTTACTAAAATAAAATCATATAATCAACGCAGAAAGTCGTTTTGATAAAAAATATTTTTAGCCCAGGGAATTGCATGAATATTCAAGACGCAAGCTCAATTTCACAAATCAAAAAAAGCGAAAATAGCCGTTTTAAAAAGGCCAATAAAGAAGCGATCATCAGTCTTTGCCTCTATCTTGGCTATGCTTTGTGGTGGCTTTTTTGCGCTTACGGCCTTGGTTCAAAAGATCCAGAAAAATACTCTTATGTTCTTGGTTTTCCTGCTTGGTTTTTTTATGCCTGCATTGTGGGCTATCCTTTAATAAGCCTGATTGTGTGGATTGTGGGCAAGCTTTGCTTTAGCGAAGTTTCACTTAAGCCCTATGAAGACGAAGACAAAGAATAAAAAAACACATACAAACTTCTCTCAAAAAAGGCTTTTTTTCTTATGAATACAATACATTGGGCTACGGTTGTCCCTCTGCTTCTTTACTTGCTTGCTTCTATGGCCTTGGCTTTTTGGGTGCGCAAGCGTTTTGAAAAGAAGGCACACACTGAAGGCAGCAAGGGCCTGCTCTTAGACTATTATGCCGGCAATCGCTCAATGGGCGGCTTTGTCCTCGCCATGACGATTATTGCCTCTTATGCCAGCGCGTCTTCCTTTGTTGGGGGGCCGGGCATTGCCTATACTTTGGGCTTGTCGTGGGTGCTTTTGGCCATGATCCAAGTGCCGACAAGTTTTCTGACCCTTGGCATCTTGGGCAAGCGCTTTGCTATTATTTCAAGGCGCATTGGGGGCGTGACCATTTCTGATTTTTTGCGGGCTCGCTACAAGCATGATGGCCTTGTTTTGTTTAGCTCGATAGCCCTTATCGCTTTTTTTATGGCCGCAATGGTGGCGCAATGTATCGGTGGTGCGCGCCTTTTGCAAGGCTCTATTGGCATTCCTTATGAAATGGGCTTGGCTATTTTTGGGATAAGCCTCATTGTCTACACCTCTATAGGCGGTTTTCGGGCGGTGGTGATTACTGATGCCTTGCAAGGTATTGTCATGCTTATCGCTTCTATTGTGCTTCTTGGGGCGGTACTCTATGCCAGTGGCGGCGTTGGAGAGGCTGTACAGGGCTTAAAGGCTATCGATCCTGGACTTATTAGTCCTTATGGGCCAAAAGACGCCGTGCCACCGCCAATGATGTTGTCTTTTTGGGTGCTTGTGGGCTTTGGAGTCTTAGGCTTGCCGCAAACAACACAAAAATGTATGGCCTATAAAGACGCCAAATCTATGCACCAAGCGATGTTTTTTGGCACGGTGATCATTGGCTTTTTACTCTTAGCAACACATTTATCTGGCGCTTTTGGGCGTGTTGTCATGCCTGACATAGAGGCGGGCGACTTGGCTATTCCTTTGCTGACGATGGAGCTTTTGCCAGAGGGGCTTGCGGGTATTTTTATTGCTGGCCCTATGGCGGCTATTATGTCGACCGTTGACAGCATGCTGCTACTGATTTCTGCCAACTTGGTCAAGGACATTTACTTGCATTATGTGCATAAGGGCGACATAAGTCAGATGAATGAGAAAAAAATGCGCACAATCAGCGTTTCTTGTACGGCTGTTGTCGCTGTCCTCGTTTTTTTGGCGGCACTTGACCCGCCGGATTTGCTTGTATGGATCAATCTTTTTGCTTTTGGCGGACTTGAGGCTGTCTTTTTATGGCCTATTATCCTTGGCCTTTATTGGAAAAGAGCCAATGCGACCGGGGCTTTAGCCTCGATGCTCTTTGGCCTTGCGACCTATTTTTATGTAACAATCACAAAGCCAGACCTTGGCGGCATTTTGTCTATTGTGCCGACAGTTTTTGTGGCCTTGCTTGCCTTTATTGTGGGGAGCTATTTTGGAAAGAAACCAAATGAAGAAAGCCTTAAGACATTTTGGGAATAATGTAGAACAAGAAAAGTCGGAGCTAAAAAAATCTTAAATCTCAATAATGCCCTGCTCTAGCAAGTGCTGTACAGTTTGCCCTACAGGCAAGCCCACAACATTGCTCCAGCAACCCTCAATGCCCGCGACCAAAAAAGCCCCAAGACCTTGAATGGCATAAGAACCTGCCCTGTCCATACATTCCCCAGATTGCACATAGGCCTGCAAAATGTCTTTTGGCCAATCACCAAAGCGCACAAAGGCTTGCCCATGATATTCAACGCACAATGCCTCTGCGTCGTTGTCCTTTCTTGGCAAAACAAGGCAACAAGCCGTAATCACCATATGCCTATTGCCAGAAAGGCGAGAAAGCATTTCAAGGGCTTCTTCTGCATTTTCAGGCTTCCCTAAAATCGATTTATCAAGCACGACAATAGTGTCTGCCCCAAGCACAAAGGCCTCTGGGCGCAAGGCCGCAACAGCCTTTGCCTTGACTTTAGCTATGCGGGCAGCATAGGCAAGAGGCTCTTCATTTGGCAAGGGCTTGCCCTCATCATCTTGCGGCGGGACCACTGAAAAAGAAATCCCCAAGTCGCGCAAGAAATCTTGGCGCCTTGGGGAAGAAGAGGCTAAAATGAGAGTCTTTACGTTTTTGAACATGCTTTAACTGGCTTTTATATCGTAGATTTTTCAATAGCCAGTTCTTCTTGAGAGTCTAAAAGTCTCTCTAGATCAAGCAAAATAATGAGGCGGTCTTGCAATTTACCAACACCGTTCATGTATTCAGAACCAATCCCTGCAACAACGGCCGGTGGGTCATCAATAACAGAAAGAGGCAGGCGGAGCACTTCTGACACAGCGTCAAGCACAAAGCCAACGGTTTGCGCCAAAAGGTTGACCACAATAATGCGGGTGTCTTCGGTAACTGCCGCAGAGGCCAGTTTAAAGCGCTTACGCATATCGACAACGGGAATAACCTTACCTCGCAAATTGATAACGCCCTCAACAAATTTTGGCGCATTTGGCACACGAGTGATGGGCAACATACGAATAATTTCTTGAACATTCAAAATGTTGATAGCAAATTCCTCTTCGGCAAGGTTAAAAGTAACCAGCTGAACGAGTTCTGAATCGTCATATTCAAGCAAATTGTCGTCAATGCTCAGCTCTTCAAGGCCAGTGCTTGCGCTTGCGACATCTGTGGCTTGGCTCATGTTTTTCTCCTTTGTGCAGGAAAATATTGGAATTAATTTTACAGTTTTTTACAAACTTTTAAAAATAATACACAAAATTTTTCTTTTTTGCAAGTCGTTTTGCTAGGCCAAGGCAAGCAAAACACCTGCCGCAACAGCAGAGCCGATTACACCGGCAACATTTGGCCCCATAGCGTGCATAAGCAAGAAATTGTGCGGATCTTCTTCAAGGCCTACCTTATTGACCACTCTTGCCGCCATCGGCACAGCAGAAACACCCGCCGCCCCAATAAGAGGATTGATCGGTGTTTTTGAAAGTCGAGAAAGAATTTTCCCGAAAATCACACCCATAATCGTCGCAAAAGTAAAGGCGATAAGGCCAAGGAAGATGATATACAAGGTCTGTATGGTAAGAAATTGACTGGCTTGTAGTTTTGAACCGACAGCAAGGCCAAGCAAGATGGTCACAATATTGATGAATTCATTTTGCAAGGTATGCGAAATACGGTTGACTACGCCAGATTCTCTTGCCAAGTTGCCAAAGGCAAGGGCACCAACAAGAGGGCAAGCATCAGGCAAGAGCAAAGCACAAAGCCCAAGGACAAGCAAGGGGAAAATAATTTTCTCTCTCTTGCTTACGGGGCGAAGCTGCTCCATAACGATTTTACGCTCTTCCTTTGTAGTCAAAGCCCTCATGATAGGCGGCTGAATAACAGGCACAAGAGCCATATACGAATAAGCCGCAACGGCGATTGCCCCGAGCAAATCAGGCGCAAGCTTTGAGGTCACAAAGATCGATGTTGGGCCGTCTGCACCACCAATAATACCTATTGACGCCGCCTCTGGAAGCGAAAAGCCAAGGCTTAAGGCCATAACAAGGGTGGCAAAAATACCAAATTGGGCGGCCGCTCCAAGCAAGGCTGTCTTTGGATTGGCGATAAGCGGGCCAAAGTCAGTCATTGCCCCAACACCCATAAAGATAAACAAGGGGAAGAGGCCTGTATTTATGCCCATATAATAAATCATACCCAAAAAGCCGTCTGGCCCTGCCATATTGGCGACAGGGATATTGGCCAAAAAGCCGCCAAAGGCAATGGGGAGCAAGAGCAAGGGTTCAAATTGTTTTTTTATGCCAAGCCACAAAAGAAAGAGACAAAGCACAAGCATGATGGGATTGCCAAACATATGCAAGGCTTGCTCAATCCCCGAAAGCTCTGGACTGGCGGATTGCACAAGATTGGCGAGACCTGTCGATTGCCAAAGCGAATCAAGGCTTGGCGAGATCATATCTGACCAGAGTTCACTTGTTGCCGCGGGCCCATTTGCTGTAGCAGCTTCGCTTGCTGTGGCAAGTCCATTTGCTGTAGCCGCTTCGCTTGCTGTGGCAAGACTATTTGTTGTAACTTCATTCATTATTCTTCTCTCAAATATAAGAGGATAAGCACTTAAGAGCAAAAGGCTTGTAATAAGCCCTCTGCCCTGCTTCAATCAAGATTAAGCAATCGTTACAAGAGCTTGACCTGTCACCACCTGCTGAGAAACGGCAACAGCAATGCTGCTGACCTTTCCTGCCTTTGGCGACACAATTTCTGTTTCCATCTTCATGGCTTCAAGCACAAGGACAACATCGCCCTGCTCTACTTGCTGGCCTTCGCTCACAAGCACCTTCAAAACGCTTGCAGGAAGCGGCGCGCAAATGTCTGTGCCCTGCCCCGCTGGTGCGGCAGCTGGTGCGGC